>DASQOS010000164.1:0-4398 GCA_035644375.1 Rhizobacter sp. | reverse complement strand
CGCCAGCTCATCCAGCCCGGGCGGCGTGACCGGGGTGGTGCTGCTGGCCGAGTCTCACTTGGCGGTGCACACCTGGCCCGAGCTCGGCGCGGTGACGCTGGATGTCTACGTGTGCAACCGCTGCACCGACAACACCCGGCGTGCCCACCTGCTGCTGGAATCGCTGCTGGCGGTGTTCAGCCCGGGCCACGTCGAGCGGCATGCGCTGCAACGAGGCACAAAGACATGAAACCCTTGAAAGCCATGATCCTCGCGGCCGGCCGCGGCGAGCGCATGCGCCCGCTGACCGACCAGACGCCCAAGCCCTTGCTGAAGGTGCAGGGCAAGCCTTTGATCGAATGGCATCTGGAGGCGCTGGCCCGAAGCGGGGTGCACGAGGTGGTCGTCAACACCGCGTGGCTGGAGGCGCAGATTCCTGCTGCCCTGGGCGATGGTTCGCGCTTTGGCCTGTCCATCCGCTATTCGCTGGAGGGCCGCGACCACGGCGGCGCACTGGAAACGGCGGGGGGCATCGCCAAGGCCTTGCCGCTGCTGGTCGACACGCCCGACGACTGCTTCTGGCTGCTGTCGGGCGATGTCTTTGCGCCCGAGTTCCACTTCGACTCGGCCTGCGCCGCGCGTTTTGCCGCGGGCCCGCTGCGGGCCCACCTGTGGCTGGTCGCCAACCCGCCATACCACCCGAAGGGCGACTTCGGTCTGGGTGACGACGGCCTGGGCCTGGCCGACGCGCCCGGCCCGGATGGCACGCGCTGGACCTACGCCAACCTGGCTTTGTGCCGCGCGTCGCTGTGCAGCGGCATCGCGGCCGGCACCCGGGCTGCGCTCGGGCCTTTGCTGTTCGACGGCATGCGCCAGCGCCGCATCGGCGCCGAGCTGTACCGCGGGCCGTGGGAGAACGTCGGCACGCCGGCGCAGCTGGCGGCGCTGAACAACGCCGCTAAGCCGGCGCGTGGGGACAGCGATTGACCTCGATCGAGACGTGCGCGAGCTGTTCCAACGACGCCAAGCGGTCGCGGTAAATCGCTGGCGCAAGCGGCACGTCGGCCACCACGCAAGCGACGGCCGCGAATTTCTCGCGGCCGACGCGCCAGACATGCAGGTCAGCCACCTTGGCGTCGCCGTCGGACTCCAGCGTGTCGCGAACGCGTTGCGTCAGCGGGTGGTCCATTTCGCGGTCCAGCAACACGGCGGACGACTGGCGCATCAAGCCCAGCGCCCAGACGCCGATCACCATGGCACCGAGCAGGCCGACCAGCGGATCGAGCCAGACCCACCCGAGCCAGTAGGCCGCGGCCAACGCGCCGATGGCCAACACCGAGGTCAACGCATCGGCCAGCACGTGCACATAGGCGGCGCGCAGGTTCAGGTCATGACCCGCAGAGGCAGCGTGCGCCTGACGGGGGCCGTGTGAATGGGCGTGCCCGCCGGGGTGCCCGGCCTCATGCGCGTGCGGGTCGTGCTGCGCCGGGCCATGGTCGTGATGCGCATGGCCGTCTTCGGCACTGTGCAACAGCCACGCCGACAGCAGATTGACCACCAGCCCCGAGAGGGCCACGACGAGGGCGGGGCCGGCCGACAGCCCCTGCGCATTCCACAAACGCAACCCGGATTCGAAAGCAATGCCGACCGCCACCAGCGCCAGCACCAGCGCGCTGGCAAAGCCGCCCAACACCTCGATCTTCCAGGTGCCGAAGGCATAGCGCTTGTCAGCGGCGTCGCGACGCGCCAGCCAGTACGCGCCCGCCGCGACGCCCAAGGCCAGCGCATGGGTTCCCATGTGCCAGCCATCGGCCAACAAGGCCATCGAGCCAGTCCACCAGCCGACCGAGATCTCGATCAGCATTGTCAGCAGCGTGATGACCAGCACCCAGTGGGTACGCTGCTCGCCGCGCTGGTTGCCCGCATCGAACACGTGGTCGTGCGCCCAGGGTTTCAGGTCATGCGTGTGTGCCATGGCGGCTCCTCAGGGGGTACAGGGCAAAGTCGATTCCGTTCGGCCAGGACGGATGCATGGCGCGCCATGCTTCGTCAAGTCGGCCACGCAACAAGTGATGCATCTTAGCGACAGTGTCCGGCACGCTTTACGCCAGAAAAGAACGTTCCACCCGCGCTTGTGGCGTCTGCAATGACCCCATCGCAGACGCCCTACTGGTCGGACCCGCGAGTTCGCGTTACCTTTGCATGCCGTGAACACAACCCCCCCTCATTTTCCTGTCGGTCTCTTGGCTGCGGGCCTGGCCGTCGCGTCGCCTGCCGCACAGGCCTCGGGCCTGAGCCTGCCCTCGGCCGCGGGCTGGCTGATGCTGCCTTTCCTGCTGGCCGCGGCGGTGGCCATGCACATCGCCATCGGGCGCGGCGCGAAGGCGCTCGCCGCCGTGCTGTCGCCTCTGACGCGGGGCGAACTCGAAGTCAGCGGCTATGAGCGCCGTGTGTATGGCACTGCCGTGCGGGCCATGCAGGAAATCGTCGGGCTGGTGCTGCTGGCCGGCCTGGTCGTGTGGCTCGGCATGGCCTGGGGCCTGCCCTGGGCGACACCGATCGGCGCCTTGATCCTGGTGGCTGCCGTGGTCCTCGACCTGCTGCGCTGGGAGCGCGTCAACGTCAGCGCGAGTTATGTGTGGTTTCAGCGCGGCCTCGGGCAATCGGTGCACCAGGTCGCGCTGGAGAACATCCGCGATGTGAGCGTGGTCGAGACCGAAGCGCGCGGTTTCACCTTGCGCCGCCTGAACCGAAACCGCCTGTGCCGCCTCAACCTGCGCATGAACGACAAGCGCGTGGTCGCGTTGCCCAAGACGGACGCTTATTCCGAACTCGACGCGGTAGAAGCCGCGGCGAATCTGGTGCGCACGCGCCAGCAGTTGCTGGACAGCCGGGCCGGCCATCGACAGGCCCATCCCAAGGCGCGCAAGGCCGATGAGGTCACCACCCAACCGGCCGTGCACGACCGCGAAATGATGCGTGAGCTCAAGCGCCTGCGCCGGTGCGCCAAGGCCGCGTCGGGCGTCCCGACGCCGAGCAAGGGCTGAGCAAACCCCAGGGTTGACCGGCAGGCGGAGGTCGGCGCCGGCCACTATCTCGGGGCTGCGTGCGACGCGCTGCGCGACCCCTCGGATGCAACAATGCCCGCATGAACCCCGCCTTGTACCGGCAACGCCGCCTGCAACTGGCCAGCCGCATGCGCGCAGAAGGTGGCGGCATCGCCGTGCTGGCGACGGCGCCGGAGCACACGCGCAATGGCGACACGCTGTTCCCGTTTCGCCATGACAGCTACTTCCACTACCTGACCGGCTTCGATGAACCCGAGAGCTGGCTGCTGCTGCATGCCGACGGCCGCAGCGTTCTTTTCTGCCGCCCCAAGAACCCGGGCCGGGAAACCTGGGAAGGCGTGAACCTCGGGCCGCAGGCCGCACCGGCGGTGCTGGGGGTGGACGAAGCGCAGGCCATCGATCAACTGGCTGACTCGCTGCGGCAGTGCGTGCCGCAACAGCCGCCGCTGTGGCTGCTCTCGGCCGCGCCGTCCCGGCACGATGTGCGGCTGCTCGATGCGCTGAAGGCTGGCGCGGCAGAGGCGAACGTGCAGCGCGACCTGACGCCGTTGCTGAATGACATGCGCCTGTTCAAAGACGCGCAGGAACTGTCGACGATGCGCCATGCCGCGGCCATCTCGGCGCGGGCGCATGTGCGCGCGATGCGCTTTTGTGCCCAGCGCTTTGCCGACGCGCCGGCTGCGGGGGTGCACGAATACGAGATCGAAGCCGAAGTGCTGCACGAGTTTCGCCGCCTCGGTGCGCAAAGCCCGGCCTACCCCTGCGTGGTGGCCGCAGGCGCCAACGCCTGCACGCTGCACCACGCCGCGGGCACGGCGGCGCTGCATGCCGGCGAGCTGTGCCTGATCGACGCCGGTTGCGAACTCGACGGCTACGCAAGCGACATCACGCGCACCTTTCCCGCCAACGGCCGCTTCAGTTCGGCGCAGCGCGAGCTGTACGACATCGTGGTCGCGGCCCAGCAAGCCGCGCTGGCCGCCACGCGCCCCGGTGCGCGGCAACGCGACGCGCACCACGCGGCCGTGCGCGTGCTGGCGCAGGGCATGCTCGACACCGGCCTGCTGCCGCGCCCGCAGCATGACGGTGTGGACGCGGTGATCGCCAGCGGCGCCTACAAGCAGTTCTTCATGCACGCCACCAGCCATTGGCTGGGCCGCGATGTGCACGACGTGGGCGAGTACGACGCGCTGGACGAAGCGCAGGTCGAGCAGCCCGATGGGTTGGGCGGCATGGAGCGCAAGCACCCGACGCGCCGGCTCCAGCCGGGCATGGTGATGACGCTGGAGCCGGGCCTGTATGTGCGGCCCTCGCCAAGCGTCCCGGAGCGCTACTGGAACATCGGCATCCGCAT
>DASQOS010000163.1:0-2525 GCA_035644375.1 Rhizobacter sp. | reverse complement strand
GCGGGCGCAGGAGATCGAGGCGCTGATGCGCGCGCCAGCCCCGAGCGTCAGCGTCTTGCGCTGAACGTCTTGACCGACGCCGCGGCGCGGTTGCCTTGAAAGAACGCTTCTTCGAACACCGAATAACCCGACAAGTCGCTGTGCGCGAACTGCAGGCGCCCGCCGAGCGCCGCCAGGGACTGCAGCGCCGCGCTGCCGCGCACGCCGGGCACCGGAATGCTCATCGCGTGGCCGTAGCGCATCAGGTCGACCCGGCGAACCTTGGCCGGCAGGTCGGGGTGCGGCAGCGCGAGGTCCTGCACCACGCTGCCGGCCCACACGCGCCAATCGTCTTGCAGCAGGCGTGCTCGATTGGCCTGCAGCTGGGCCGCCGAACTGCCGCCGAGCGCCCAGTAGCTGGTCAGCACGGTGGCTGCCGCATACGGCAGCGTGCTCTGGTGCATGGCGTCGACATACCCGAGCGAGGGACTGCCGTGGATCACGTTGTCCCACGACGGCGCGGCGCCGGGCCGGTCGTCCAGGGCCTGGTCCAGATGCAGGTTGGCGGCCAGCCACGGCGCGTAGCGCATGTGCGAGGCGGCAGCCGGCAAGGCAGACGGCGGGTTGCCGATCAGGCGCGCGGCGACGAACAGCGGCAAGGCCAGCACCACCTGCGCGGCGGTCCAGCGCTCGATGCGCTGCAAGCGCGTGTCCCACAGATCGACGCTGACCTCGGAGCGGCCCTGGTTCACACGCCAGGCCAGCAGGCCGGTGTGCAGGCGATCGTGCAGCGGCGCCGCGAGCCGTGCCGTGAGCCAGGCGTTGCCTTGCGGCCAGGTGAGCACGGCTTCGCGGTCGTCGTGGGCGCCATCGTCAGCTGACGAACCGGGTGCCCGGAACCCATGCCGGCTGGCAAAGTACTGCACGCCGGCCCAGGCCGACACTTGCGCTGCGCCGGCCCCGTAGTCATCGCGGCAGCAGTAGTCGAGGTACGTGCGCAACGCGGCGCTGCGCAAGCCCTGGGCGTCGAGCCAGGCCGTGAACGTGACGCCGTCCAGCGCCTGGTGCGCGGCGGTCCACGGCGTGTGCGCGGTCGGCAGCGTGAAGCCGAGGCGCTGGCCGGCGCTGGCGGTGGCCGCGCTGAAACGGCGGTACTCGGCGAGCGTCTCTTCGGTCTGACCGAGCACCGGCAGCAAGCCGTCCTGCCATTGCCCGTGGATGAACAAGCGCTCCTGCGGGCTGTGGCACAAATGGCGCTCGTCGTAGACACGCCGGCCTTGTTCGGTGCGGCACAGGCCGAATTCTTCGAGCAGCCCGATCAAGGCCTCGTCGCGATCGTCGGGCAGCGGCAGGTAGTGCGCACCCAGCGGGCAGGCCATGCCGGCGATCTGGTGGCCGCGGCTGTTGCCGCCGGCGGTGTCTTCCAGATCGAACACCTGCACGTCGTCGATGCCTGCGCGCGCCAGCGCACGGGCGCAGGCCAGACCGGCCACGCCGGCACCGACGATGATGACGCCGGCGCGGCGTTGCACGGCAGGCGGCGGCAGGGGCCCGGCTTGCATGTCGCGCAGCGTGTGGCCGCGCTGATGCGCCGCGCCGAGCCAGCCGCCGTCGTAACGCGCCTCGCGCCGGCAGGCGGACAGCGGCAGCGACGCTGCCCCCGCCAGCAAGGCGCGACGGCTGAGATTCATTGGTGCACCTTGCCCCACTCTTCCTCGAAGGTCTGCACCAGCACCTGGTTCGACAAGCGGTTGACCTCGGTGGGCACGCGCGACATGTCGGGCGGGAAGTTGAACAGCGCCGGCAGACCGTCGAGGCGCAGAAATCGCAAGCCCTCGGGCAACTGCGTCGGCGTGCGGAAGGGCCGGTGGCTGGCCAGGATGAAACCCCATTCGCCGAAGCTCGGCACATGCGCGTGGTACGGCGTGGTCTGCAGGCCGGCGGCTTCGAGCGTGGCGGCGACGGTCCAGAAACTCTTGCGCGCGATCAGCGGCGAGGTGGTCTGCACCACGGCATAACCCGATGCCGCCAGATGCGCTTCGAGCAGCCGGTAGAAGCTCGTGGTGTAGAGCTTGCCGATGGCGAAATTGGTCGGGTCGGGGAAGTCGACCACGATCACGTCGAACATGCCGGCGTTCTGCTCCAGCCAAGCGAAGGCGTCGGCGTTGACCACGTGCAGCTTGGGCGAATGCAAGGAGTCGGCGTTCAGCTGGCGCAGCAGCGGCTGCTGCGCAAACAGCGTGGTCATGTGCGGGTCGAGCTCGACCAGCGTGACCTGTTCGACGCTCGGGTACTTGAGCACCTCGCGCGCTGCCATGCCGTCGCCGCCGCCCAGGATCAGCACCTGCTTGGGCGCGCCGTGCGCCGCCATGGCCGGGTGCACCAGCGCCTCGTGGTAGCGGTACTCGTCACGCGAATGGAACTGCAGGTTGCCGTTGAGGAACAGCCGCACCCCGACACTGCTGGCCGTGACCACGACGCGCTGGTAGGCGCTGGTTTCGCTGTACAGGATGCGGGCGGCGTAGAAGCGGTCTTCGGCCCAGCTG
>DASQOS010000162.1:0-6630 GCA_035644375.1 Rhizobacter sp. | reverse complement strand
CTGTGGGTCTTCGCTTATGCCTCGTTGATCTGGCGGCCCGAGTTCGAATCGTCCGAGCAGCGCATGGCCCAGGTGCACGGCTGGCACCGCGCGCTGGAAATGCGCTCCCGGACCAACCGCGGCACGCCCGATTGCCCGGGCCTCGTGTTCGCATTGGTGGCCGGCGGATCGTGCCGCGGCCTGGCCTATCGCATCGAACGCCGGCGTGTCGACACCGAGTTGCCGAACCTGTGGGCACGCGAAATGATCAACGGTGTCTACGACCCGAAATGGCTGCCTTGCCGAACACCGCAGGGCACGGTGAAGGCCCTGGCGTTCACGCTGAGCCGCACCAGCCCCAGCTACACCGGGCCGGTGGCCGACGACCATCTGCTGGAGGTGCTGCGCAGCGCATGCGGACGCTATGGCAGCACCTTGACCTATTTGCTGGAAACTGCGCAGTCACTGGAGCGCTGCGGCATTCGCGACCGCGAGATCGAGCGCTTGGTGGGGCTGGCGCGCCACCACGCATTGACCGATTGAGGCCCACGCGCTGACGCCGTTCTGGGCGCCATGCCTCAGGCGAGTGGCGGCATGACCGGCTTGCTCTCGTGCACGGCGCGGACCTTGTAAAGGTCGGCTTCGGTGTCCACATCGAGCAGCACTCCGGGGTCGTCCACCTCGACTGCATGCGACGGGTAGCGTGCCAGCAGCCGGCGCGCGCCATCGTCCCCGGTGAGCATCACCAGTTCGGTGTAAAGCTCGGCCGCAAAGCCAACCGGATGACCACGTCGGCCGCGGTGCTGCGCATAGACGATGGAGTGGTGCTCCAGTTCTCTGCCCACCGCCTGCAAGGTGCCGGCTTCCACCATCGGCATGTCGGCCGGCAGGACCAGCCAGCCCGACGCCTCCGAACACGCGGCCACGCCGGCCGCAATCGAATAGCCCATGCCCAGCGCGTGGCTGTTTTCGGATCCCACTTCGGGTATCACCACGACATCACGGGTCGCCACATACCCGTTGACCAGCCCCCTCAAGGGCTCGGTGGTCACCACCACCACGCGCCATTGACTGGCGAGCGCATGACGCAGCGTGGTACCGAGCACGTCGGAGGTGCCCAGGTGCTGTGTCAACTTGCTGTGCAGCCCGGAAAATCGGGGCCCTTGGCCTGCTGCAAGAACAATAACGGCCGGCCGCGATGCCATTTCGGCCCTTCCTTGATCGAATTGAAGGCCCTCCGAGATGGTGAACCACGCTCCGAGGATGGGAGGTGGCGGCCCAATCGGCTAGTGGGGGCTTCACTTAAGGCCTTCCCCGTAATCACCTTGCGCCTGTTTGCCACGATGTGAAAGCTGCCGCGCCATTCGCCACACCGATCGATAATCCGCGCCACCTGGCCCTCCGGGTCCAAGCGACAATCCAGCTTTTTCAGACGATCGACCGATGAAGATCATTCACACCGTGGCCGAGATGCGTGCCGCTCTGCCGGGTCCGGGAACTTGCTCATTCGTGCCCACCATGGGCAATCTGCACCAGGGCCACCTGGGGCTGGTGCGCCAGGCGCGCCACCATGGGCTGCCGGTGGTGGCCAGCATCTTCGTCAACCGCCTGCAGTTTGCGCCGCATGAAGACTTTGACCGCTATCCGCGGACCCTCGAGCGCGATGCCGACATGCTGCACGGTGCCGGCTGCGATTTTGTTTTTGCACCGTCCGAGAACGAGCTGTACCCGGAGCCGCAATCTTTCAAGATTCAGCCTGACCCGGCACTCGCCGACATCCTGGAAGGCCATTTCCGCCCGGGATTTTTCGTCGGCGTCGGCACGGTCGTCATGAAATTGTTCAGCTGCGTGCAACCGAAGGTGGCCGTGTTTGGCCAGAAGGACTACCAGCAGTTGATGATCGTGCGCCGCATGGTGCAGCAGTTTGCGCTGCCCATCCAGATCGATTCCATGGAAATCTGCCGCGCAGGCGATGGCCTGGCCTTGTCCTCGCGCAATGCCTACCTGAGCCCGACCGAACGGCGCGAGGCCATCGCGCTGTCGCAGGCCATCAAGACGCTGTCCAAACGCCACAGCCATGGCGACGGCACGCTGCAAGCACTGGAAGCACATGCCCTGCAGGCATTGCGGCAGCGCGGCTGGCAACCCGACTACCTGACCATCCGGCGGCGCACCGATCTGCTTGCGCCTGCGCCGGGGGACAGCACTCCGCTGGTTGCGCTGGGCGCCGCCCGCCTGGGCGGCACACGCCTGATCGACAATCTGGAATTCTGAAATCCGGTGCGCGCGCGCCCGACCCCCAGCCAGACAGGCACCTGGCCACTAGAGTTGCGAACGCAAGCCCAGTTTGAAGGCGATCATGGCGCGCAGCTTGGTGGGCACCACGGGTTTGACCAGCAGGTGAAAGTCATGCGACTGGGCCTGCGCATCGTGGCCGGTCATCGTGCTGCCGGTCACCATGATGGCGGGCACGCCTGAACCAAAGCGCTCACGCAGCACCTGGATCGCTTCGATCCCGGTGTGGCCCTGTTCCAGCCGGAAGTCGACGATCAGCAAGCTCGGCCACTGCACACTGGCATCCGCCTCTTGCGCCCAGGTGCGGCAGGCCGCCAGTGTCTCGAACGACAGAACTTGCGCGCCCCAGGCTTTGAGCAGCACCTCCAGGCCGCCGCGCACGGTGGGTTCGTCTTCCACCACGACGATGCATTCGCGATCCAGCGTGAGCCCCAGCGGCACCTTGCCCGCCACGCTGGGCACCTGCACGCGCGGCGCCTTGCCCAGCGGCACCTGCAGCGTGAACACGGTGCCGCGGCCCGATTCCGAGCGCAGAGTCAGCGGGGCTTCAATCAGGTCGGCAAGGCGCTTGACGATGGCCAGTCCGAGCCCGAGGCCTTTGCGCTGTTGCGGCGACAGCGCCTCGCTGTACGGCACCTGATAGAACTCCTCGAAAATGCGTTCCTGCTCGACCTCGCGGATGCCCACGCCGGTGTCCCACACCTGGAACAACAAGCGTCCGCCGCGCCGCCGGCAGCTCACCAGCACGCTGCCGTCATTGGTGTAGCGGATGGCGTTGGACACCAGGTTGCGCAGGATGCGTTCCACCAGAATCGGGTCGGCATACGCGTTGTGGCTTTCGCCGCGAAAGCGCAGGCTCAAGCCCTTTTCGAACGCGTTGGGCTCGAAGTGCAGCCGCAGCTTGCGAAAGATGTCGCCCGCATTGAAGTGATCGTGGGAGGTCTCGACGCCGCCGGCGTCGATCTTGACGATGTCCAGCAATTCGGAGAACAGGCCTTCGAGCGCGTCGACAGCACCGTTGATGCTGGTCACCAGGTGCAGCGCCTCTTCATCGTGGCTGCGGTGGCGCAAGGCTTCGGCAAACAAACCCATGGCATGCAAGGGCTGGCGCAGGTCGTGGCTGGCCGCTGCAAAGAACTGCGTCTTGGCGCGGTTCGCGACTTCGGCCTCGTGGCGCGCCGCCTCGGCCGCCGTTTTTTCGGCGCGCAGCTGCACGGTCAACAGGTCGGCGCGCGTCTTCAGGCGCAGCAGGTTCTCCACCGCCATGCGGTAGTCGCGCGCCAGCAGCACCGTCGAGCCGAAGATCAGGACCAGCACCGTCGCCAGCACGCCGCTGTCGAGCGTCAGCGGCCAGCCCACGCGCATCACCGTGGGCACGAAGCACAGCAAAACGAAACCGTTGTAGATCCGGCTCTGCGGCGAAAGAATCGGGATGGCGGCCACGCAGAAGCTGTAGACCACCAGCAGCAGGCCGATCTTTTCGGTGGCGCCGCCATAGCCATAGAAGATCCACGCCGACGCGCCCCACAGCGTGCCGGAATACAGCGTCGCGCCGTTCCAGATCAGCAACCAGCGCTGCAACACCAGCGCGTCGTGGGGCTGGGTTTGCCGAAACCGCAGCAGCATCCACAGGCGTGTGCACCCCAGCAGCAGAGCGGCTGTCATCCAGCCCAGGGTCAGGCCGCGCGGCGCCTCGTTCCAGAACAGGATCGACAGCACCACGAAACCCGCCATGTTGCCGGCCAGCGTGGTGGGCAGGTACGAGAACAGGCTGGCGACCCATTCGCGCAACACCACCAGCTGTGCCGGCAGCTCCGGCCCTGCCTCGGCCACCAGGCCGGCCGGCAGCCGGGGAATTGACGGCGCCAGAGCGCTAGCGGTGGGGATCAACTGACCCTGCCGCGCCAAGCCGGCAGGTCGCGGTACTGCTGGTTGATCTGGCCCACCGCCAGCACGGCTTGGGTTCGCGAGCTGACCTTCAACGCGCGCAGCACGGCGGCCACGTGGTCCTTGACGGTTTCAACCGACACGCCGAGTTCGCGGGCGATCAGTTTGTTGGGGTGTCCCTTCAGCAGCAGCGCCAGGACATCGTTCTGGCGCGGCGTCAGGCCGAGCGAGGCCAGGCTGGCATGGCTGCGGTAGCGAGTGGCTTCGCGCCGACCCGTCGCGTCCAGCGGGCCGGCATGCGGCGCATGCTCGGGAGCGGCAGGGCGCCCATCGCCAATGGTCATGGGCGGGATGTAGATGCCACCGGACATCACCATGCGCAAGGCATCACACAGGGTTTCGTTCGACGCCCGCTTGGGCACGAAACCCATGGCGCCCATGTCGATCGAGCGGATCACATCGCTGGCGCGGTCCGACGCCGACACCACGACCACCGGCAGCGCCGGATACGCGGCGCGAAACTCTTCCAGCAGTTCAAAGCCGTCGGTGTCACCCAGCTGCAGATCGAGCAACACGAGATCGAAATCGTGATCGGCCTGGAGGGCGTCGCGTGCGGCACGGGCCGTGGCCACCCCCATCACGTTGACATGCTCACCCAAGCCCTTGATCACGCTTTTCAGCGCAGAAAGAATCAGCGGATGGTCGTCGACCAGCAGTACTTTCATCATCGTCCTCCCAGGCCTTTGAATGAAAGGCCATCCTACGTGAAGCGACGAGACTCGGCTGTCCCGCACGCGAGGGGGGCGCAAGCCCCCAAAAGGCGGTGCTGTGGCTCAGGCGCGGATCCAGGGGGCCAGGTTCTGCCACTGTTCCAGGTCGCGTTCCACCCGACTCGGAGCCACGTCCCACAGCGTCAGGCCGCGGGCGGCCAGGTGCACATAGTTTTGCGTGTCGCGCAGGAAGCCCAGCACGGGCACTTTCAAGGTGTCGAGAAAAGTGCGCAGCTGGTCGGCCGAGATCGTGCCCTCTTTGGCGCGCATGCCGACCAGGCCGATGTCCACCTTGTCGCTGCGCCGATGGGCCAGCAGCTCGGCGATGAAGGCATGGGTGGCGTGGATGTCGAAGATGCTGGGCTGCAGCGGCACCAGCACCTTGTCGGCGATCTTCATCAGCTCGTTGAGCCGCTTGCCGTGCAAGCCGGCCGGGGTGTCCAGCACCACGTGGGTGATGCCCTTGGGCGGGCGCACGATTTCGTCGCCGGCCAGCTCCCAGCTGGCGATGCGCGGCACGCTGTCAGGACGCAGCGACAACCAGGTCCGGGCCGACTGCTGCCGGTCCACGTCGCCCAGCATCACCGCATGACCGGCATGCGCCAGAAAGCCTGCCACGTTGGTCGAAAGGGTGCTCTTGCCAACTCCCCCCTTCGGATTGGCCACCACGATCACCGGCATGCGTTTCTCCTCAAAGACTTGTTTGCGGTTATGTTAACGGGCGCCACACGCGCCCTGCCATCAAGACTTACCAGCGACACAGCCCATGAATCGACGCCGTTCCAGCCGTTGGCCTGGCCCGCAAGAAGGAGCGGGGGCATCCATGAACTCGCCGGGCGTCCCCACGGGAAACGGGGTCGGGCCATGACCGATGTCCTGGTGCTGACCGCACACCCGCACCTGGAACATTCGCGCGTGAACCGCGCCTTGATGCAGGCCGCGGCGGCGGTGGACCGCGTCGAGGTGCGCGACCTGTATGCGCTGTATCCCGACTACCTGATCGATGTCGCGGCCGAGCAGGATGCGCTGCTGAAGGCGCAGCTGATCGTCTGGCAGCACCCGCTGCACTGGTACCACATGCCGCCGCTGATGAAATTGTGGGTCGACGAGGTGCTGGCCTTCGGCTGGTCTTATGGCCCAGAGGGCCACGCACTGCGCGGCAAAGACCTGTGGCTGATCACCTCGACCGGAGGCACTGAGGATTCCTATCGGCCCGACGCCTACAACCGCTACCACTTCGACGCCTTCATGCCGCCCTACGAGCAGACCGCCACGCTGTGCGGCATGCGCTTTCTGCCGCCCATGGTGCTGCACGGAGCGCATCACGTCAGCGAAGCCGAACTGACCCGGCACGCACACACCTTGGCCGAGCGCCTGCGGCGCTATCCCGACTGGCCCGAACTGGCCGCGCTGGAAGACTGCGTGGCCTGCGAGGTGCCGGTCACGGCCCGGCCGCAAGACCTGCCGGTCGAAAGCGCCTGATGGAGCACAGCAGCTGGCTGAGCGGCAGCCTGGTCTACCTGGCCGCGGCCGTGCTGGCCGTGCCGCTGGCCAAGAAGCTCGGCCTGGGTTCGATCATTGGCTACCTGGTCGCCGGCATCGTCATCGGGCCGCGGGTCTTGCGGCTGGTGACCGACCCCGCCGAGATGCTGCACTTTGCCGAGTTCGGCGTGGTGCTGATGCTGTTCCTGGTCGGGCT
>DASQOS010000161.1:0-2802 GCA_035644375.1 Rhizobacter sp. | reverse complement strand
CACAGGCCGATGCGGCCATCTGACTGCAAGGTCTCGAAGCCAGCCAGCGTGTCGCGCAACGCGTACTGCCCGCGCCAGTGCAGCAGGTACAGGTCGATGTGGTCGAGTTGCAGCCGCTGCAGGCTGCGCTGGCACGCTGCCACGGTGCCATTGCGGCTGGCGTTGTGCGGATAGACCTTGCTGACGATGAACAGGTCTTCGCGTTTCACGTCGCCGGCGCCCAGCGCTTCGTTCACCGCCTGCCCGAGCACTTTCTCGGCACCGCCTTCGCCATACATTTCGGCCGTGTCGATCAGCCGGTAACCGAGGTTCAGTGCCAGCCGCAGCGCGGCCACCTCGGCCTTTTGATGGCTCGCCGATTCGCCGGTGTGCCAGGTGCCCAGCCCCAACGCAGGGACGGTTTTTCCGTTGGGCAAGGTGACGCCGTGCATGTCGCTTCTCCTTTGCAGCGCCACATCGTAGCGCCGGCCCAAACGCAGGCACACTGCGCACATGGTTTCGCCCCTCATCGCGCTGCAGCAGGTCGACAAACGCTTTTCCGGCGGACTGCTGGCGCTCAATGGCGTGTCCCTGCAGGTCGGCGCAGGAGAGTTCGTGGCCCTGCTGGGACCGTCTGGTTGCGGCAAGAGCACGGTACTGCGCCTGGTGGCCGGGCTGGACGCCATCAGCGCGGGCCGCATCGACAGTCCCGCACTGTCTGCCCGAGGCCCGGCGCAAACGGCCTTCGTGTTCCAGGAACCCACGCTGATGCCCTGGGCCAGCGTGTTCGACAACGTGTGGCTGCCGCTGCGGCTGGCGGGCATGTCCCGCGGCGCGGCGGATGCAGCCGTTCGGGCTGCGCTCGCGTCTGTGGGGCTGGCCGACTTCGCCTCGGCCTATCCGGCCGAGTTGTCTGGCGGCATGAAGATGCGCACGTCGATCGCACGCGCGCTGGTGACGCAACCGCGCGTGCTGCTGATGGACGAGCCGTTTGCCGCGCTCGATGAGATCACGCGCCAAAAGCTCAATGACGATTTGCTTCGCGGCTGGACCTCGCACAGGTTCGCGGTGCTCTTCGTCACGCACAGCGTGTTCGAAGCGGCGTACCTGAGCCAGCGGGTGCTGGTGATGAGCGCGCGTCCCGGCCGGGTGCTGGCCGACGTGTCGATCGGCGAGCCGTTCCCGCGCAGCGCCGAGTTTCGGGTGTCGCAGCGCTACGCCGAGATCTGCCGCGAGCTGTCGCAAGCTCTGGAATCGGCGCAGGCGCCACAAGCTCAAGGCTGATGCAGCGGCTGGCCCCGGTCTTCACCATGCTGGCCCTGCTGCTGGGCTGGGAAGCGCTGGTGCGCATCGCCCACATCCCGCGCTACACGTTGCCGGCACCCAGCCTGGTGCTGACGACGCTGGCTGCCAACTTCGGTTCACTGGCGACAAGCTGGTGGTTCACGCTGAAGGTGACGCTCGGCGCGCTGGCATTGGCGTGTGCCGGCGGTGTGCTGATCGCTGCGGTGTTCGCACTGTCACGGCCGATCGAGACGGCGCTGTTCCCTCTGGCCGTGGTGCTGCAGGTCACACCCATCGTTGCGGTGGCACCGCTGATCTTGATCTACATCGAAAGCACCACCGCGGCTTTGCTGCTGTGCGCATGGATCGTCGCATTCTTTCCGATCCTGTCCAACAGCGTGATGGGTCTGCGCGCCGCCGAGGCCAACCTGCGGGATTTGTTTCGCCTGTACCGTGCCACACCGATGCAGCGCCTGCGCCTGCTGTTGCTGCCATCGGCCTTGCCCTACTTCGTCGCTGGGCTGAAGATATCGGGCGGGCTGAGCCTGATCGGCGCCGTGACGGCCGAAATGGTGGCGGGCGCTGCCGGACGTGAGACCGGTCTGGCCTCGCGCATCCTGGAGGCGAGTTTTCGCACGGAAACGCCGAAGATGTTTGCCGCGCTCACACTGCTGGTGCTCACCGGGGTGATGATTTTCTGGGGCTTCAATGCCTTGTCGCGTGCCTTGTTGGGGCGTTGGCATGCGGTTGAATCCACACGCAACGACTGAACTGAATGCAAGGAGCCTGACATGAATTCTTTGTTCCGCTGGGCCGCCGCCACCACGGTGTTGATCGCGGGCGCAGCGATGGCGCAGGACAAGGTGGTCTTCGCCACCAACTGGAAAGCGCAGGCCGCGCACGGCGGCTTTTATCAAGCCGTTGCCGATGGGACGTACAAGAAATACGGGCTCGACGTGACAATTCAGCAAGGCGGCCCGCAGGTCAACAACCGCCCCTTGCTCCCGGCCGGGCGCATCGACTTCTTGATGACCGGCAATCTGCTGCACAGCTTTGACAACGTCAAGAACGGCGTGCCCACGGTGGTGGTGGCCGCGATGTTCCAGAAAGACCCTCAGGCATTGATCGCGCACCCCGGTCAGGGCTATGAAAGCTTTGACGCGCTGAAGAACGCGCCGGTGGCGCTCATCGCCAAGGACGCCCAGTTCACATGGTGGCAGTGGCTCAAGGTCGTGCACGGTTTCAAGGACGATGCGCTCAAGCCCTACAACTACAACCTGGGGTCGTTTCTCGCCAACCCCAAAGCGATTCAGCAAGGCTACTCGGTGGCGGAGCCGATCTATGTGGAGAACCAAGGCAAGTTCAAGCCCGTGGTGCACCTGTTGGCCGACCATGGATTCAGCACCTATTCGACACTGATCGAAGTGCGTCTTGAGACCATAAAAAACAACCCTGACCTCGTGCAGAGATTTGTGAACGCGTCCATCGTCGGTTGGGTGAACTACCTGTATGGCCCCCGGCAAGCGGCCGGTGCGTTGA
>DASQOS010000160.1:0-8203 GCA_035644375.1 Rhizobacter sp. | reverse complement strand
TCGTCCTTGTCGAACTGGCTCACCGCGCTGTCGCTGCCCGGCTGCATGTACAGCGGGCAAAAGTCGGTGATCTTGTTCGGCGCGATCAGCACGCCGCCCGCATGCATGCCGACATTGCGCACGATGCCTTCCACGCGTTCGGCCAGCGCCAACAGCTCGGCGACTTCTTCTTCCTTCTTCTCGCGCTCTTCGATTTCGGGCGATTCGGTGCGCGCGTAGATCATGCTGTGGTCCGGCTTGTCGCCGGGCCGGCGCAAGGTCACGGTTTTGCCGGGCGGCGCCGGCACCAGCTTGGCGATGCTGTCGACGTGGCCATAGCCCATGCCGAGCACGCGGCCCACGTCGCGCAGCGCGGCCTTGGCGGCCATCGTGCCGAAGGTGACGATCTGGCTCACCGCGTCACGGCCGTACTTGTCTTTCACGTAGTCGATCACGCGGTCGCGGTTGGCCTGGCAGAAATCGATGTCGAAGTCGGGCATCGACACGCGGTCCGGGTTCAGGAAGCGCTCGAACAGCAGGTTGTAGCGCAGCGGCTCCAGGTCGGTGATCTTCAGCGCATACGCCACCAGCGAGCCGGCGCCCGAGCCGCGCCCGGGTCCGACCGGGCAACCGTTCGTCTTGGCCCAGTTGATGAAATCGGCCACGATCAGAAAGTAGCCCGGAAAGCCCATCTTCAGGATCGTGTTGATCTCGAACTCCAGACGCTCGACGAAGCGCGGGCGTTCTTTTTCACGCTCGGCGGCGTCGGGGTAGATCCGCAGCAGCCGCTCCTTCAGGCCTTCGTGCGATGCATACCGGAAATAAGCCTCCGGCGCCATGCGTTCGCCGTTCACCTCGGGGGTCGGGAATTCAGGCAACTGCGGCTTGCCCAGCACCAGCGTCAGGCTGCAGCGCCGCGCGATCTCCAGCGTGTTCTGCAACGCACTCGGCAGGTCGGCAAACAAGGCCTGCATCTGGGCCTGCGTCTTGAAGTACTGTTCACGGCTGAAGCGCTTGACGCGGCGTGGGTTGGTCAGCGTCTCGCCCTCGGCGACGCAGACGCGCGCTTCATGCGCCTCGAAGTCTTCGGGCGTTTGAAACTGCACCGGGTGCGTCGCCACCACCGGCAACTTCAGCTCGGCCGCCAGCGGCACCGCGGCGCGCACATGGGCCTCGTTGGTCGGCAAACCGGCGCGCTGCAACTCGATGTAGAAGCGTTGCGCAAACAAGGCCGCCAGGCGGCGCGCACTGGCGCGCGCGCGCTGCGTGTCCTGCGCCATCAGCGCCTGCCCAATGGCACCGCCCTCGGCGCCCGACAGCGCAATCAAGCCTTCGTTCAACTCGGCCAGCCACTCCCATTTCAGCCATGCCTGCGCGCGCTGCACATTGCTCATCCAGCCGCGCGTGATCAGCTCGCACAGGTTCAGGTAGCCCTGCTTGTTCTGCACCAGCAGCAACAGGCGGCTCGGCTGCTTGTCGCCTTCGGTCGGCTCCAGCCACATGTCGGCGCCGACCAAGGGCTTGACGCCACCGGTACGCGCCGCGCGGTAGAACTTGACCGCGCCGAACAGGTTGGACAAGTCGGTGATTGCCAGTGCCGCCTGGCCATCCGCTGCGGCGGCCTCGGCCAGGTCGTCGATCCGCAAGATACCATCGACGACGGAAAACTCGGTGTGCGTGCGCAGGTGAATGAAAGCCATGCGCGCATTTTAGAGAGGCTGCGTTCGTAAAATGGCGCGGTGAACCCCGCTTCCCAGCCCATTCTGAACATCTCGGCCTATCGCTTCGTGACGCTGACGAACACGCAAGCTTTGCGCGAGAGCATCCGCTCACAAGCCAGTGAACTGACCCTGAAAGGAACCGTGCTGCTGGCCAAAGAAGGCATCAATTTGTTTCTGGCCGGCCCGCCCGACGCGGTGCGAGCCTTCGTGGCCTGGCTCCAACGCGATGCACGCTTCGCCGCCATCGAGCCCAAGGAAAGCGGGTCGGACACCACGCCCTTCGGCAAGCTGCTGGTCAAGGTCAAGCGCGAGATCATCCGCATGAACCACCCGGCGATCCAGCCGTCCAGCGGCCGCGCACCCGCCGTCGACCCCCAGACGCTGGCGCGCTGGCTGGACATGGGCCATGACGATGACGGCCGGCCGGTGGTGATGCTGGACACGCGCAACGCGTTCGAGCTGGGCCACGGGCGCTTTCACAACGCGATCGATTGGAACCTCGGCAAGTTCAGCCAGTTTCCGCAGGCCGCGCTGGCACACCGCCACGACTTCTCGGGCAAACGGGTGGTGAGCTACTGCACCGGCGGCATCCGCTGCGAGAAGGCCGCGATCTTCATGGCCGAGGCCGGCATCGAACACGTGGTGCAACTCGACGGCGGCATCCTGAAGTACTTCGAGGAGGTCGGCGGCGCGCATTTCGACGGCGACTGCTTCGTCTTCGACGAACGCCAGGCACTCGACGCCAGCCTTGCAGGACAACGCTGACACGCCAATGCGGCGATTGATGCTGCGTTGAAACACGCGTTTGGCCTACATTGGTGGGCCGTCGTTCAGGTCAGCCAGGCCGTCCAGGAGCCCACCGATGCCCGCCGCCTTCTCTTCTCCTCTGTCGCGCAGCGCCTCTGTTCCCTGTCCGACCGCGGACCGCTACCTGGCGGTCCGCCGCCGCTCTCTGGAACTGGCCGCGCCGCTGACCGATGAAGACTGCCAAGTGCAGTCGATGCCCGATGCGAGCCCGACCAAGTGGCACCTCGCGCACATCACCTGGTTCTTCGAGACCTTTGTGCTCGAGCGTTTCGAAACCGCGTTCAAGCCATTCGATGCGAGCTTTCGCGTGCTGTTCAACAGCTACTACGAAGGCATAGGCGAACGCCATCCTCGGCCGCAGCGCGGCCTCATCACACGCCCGACCCTGGATGAGGTCAAGCGCTACCGCGCCGAGGTGGACCAGCGCATCTGCGCCGTCCTCGCCGCGCATCCGGACGATGCCGAACTGCACGAACTGGTCACGCTCGGTCTGCACCACGAACAGCAGCACCAGGAACTGCTGCTCACCGACATCAAGCACGCGCTGTCCTCCAACCCGGCGGCCCGTGCCTATGCGCAGCATTGGCCGCTGCGCGCGGTGCAGCCACTGCCCATGCAATGGCTGGCATGCGAAGGCGGCCTCTTCGATCTGGGACACGACGTCACCCTGGACGGCCCTTTTTGTTTTGACAACGAGACGCCGCGCCACAAGACCTACACCGCAGCCTTCGAGCTCGCATCGCGGCCGGTGAGCAACGGCGAATACCTCGGGTTCATCCACGACGGCGGCTACCGGCGCCCCGAACTCTGGCTCTCGATGGGCTGGGATTGGGTGCGCAGCGAAGCACGCAACGCCCCTTTGTACTGGCGCCGTGAGCCGGGCAGCGACGCCGCGGCTTGGCGCCATCACACCTTGCAGGGCGTTGTCGACATCGACCCGCACACGCCGGTGTGTCATCTGAGCTATTTCGAGGCCGACGCGTACGCACGCTGGGCCGATGCGCGCCTGCCGACCGAAGCCGAGTGGGAATGGGCGGCCCGGCATTTCGCCGCCCAGCCCAGTGCGCGCGACAACCTGGCCGATCGAGGCGCCTATCACCCGTTGCCGGCTGCCGATTCGCAGACGCACGGACCTTTGCAAATGTTCGGCGACGTGTGGGAGTGGACGCAGTCGAGCTACAGCGCCTACCCGGGCTACAAGCCGCTGCCGGGTGCCGTGGGCGAATACAACGGCAAGTTCATGTGCCAGCAGTACGTGCTGCGCGGCGGATCGTGCGCCACACCCGGCGGGCATGTGCGGGCCAGCTACCGCAACTTCTTTCCACCGGACGCGCAGTGGCAATTCAGCGGCATGCGACTGGCCCGATGACAGCCCCTCGCCTGCGGGGATGCAAGCGATCCCCCGAGGCGATGCCGCCCGGCTTGGGGCGCCCTGAGCACTACGAGTTGAGAACCTCCAGCATGTCGGACTTGAATTCGCGCTGAAACAGCACGTAGATGACGCCCGCCGTGGCGCACACGAAGATCAGCGGCGAGAAAAACCAACCGATGGCCGCGAACGAAAAGTAGTACGCGCGCAACCCGTCGTTGAAAGTTTCGGCCGCCAGACCGACCACACGGCCGGCGCGGTCGGCAAACGCCTCGCGCGACAAGCCTTGCTCTGCAAACATCTTGGCCTCGGGCGCGGAGCCGATCATCAGCGCGCCGAAGGTGTATTGCCGCATCGACCAGGTGAAGCGGAAGAACGCATGCACGAACAACACCAGCAGCAAGATCAGCTTCAGGTCGAAGATCAGCACCGAGGTGCGGGCCGTAAACGGAATTTCCTTCACCAGTTCGGTCGCCTTGTCGCTGGTGCCCAGCACGGCCAGCAGGCCACCGATGATCAGGATGGTGGTCGACGCAAAGAACGAAGGGCTGGTCGACAGGTTCTGTATCACCGCGCCGTCGACCACCCGCACCTCGCGGTAGGTGATCTGCAGCATCCACAGCCGGCGTATGCGGTTGGTGCTGGCAAGAATGGACGGCCTGGTTTGCGCGCGGTTGCGTGCAAACCAGGCATAGCCCACCCAGCCGGCAAAAAAAACGACCACCGCGGCCCAGTCGGTCCAGGGCAGCAGCGTCATCACTTTGAACATCGCTTCCATGGCGGGAACTGTAGCAAGCCTTGGCGCCACTGAAGCTGCGAAGTTCAGCGGCGCTTCAGCACGCCAGGATCACGGCGCCAGGTCGAACACGATGACCTCGGCGTCGCGCCCATGCTTCAGGCTGAGCCTGGACTCCTGGTGGAGCTGCGCCGCATCGCCGGCAGAAAGCGTCTGGCCGTTCAGCTCCAGCGTTCCGCGTGCCACCTGCACATAGGTTTCGCGCGCCGGGTTCAACACCTGTTCCACCGCCTCGTCGCCGTCGAGCAGGCCGGCGTAGAGGGAGGCATCGGCGTGCAGCTTGATGGAACCTTCACGCGCATCGGGGCTGGCCACCAGCCGCAGCCGGCCGCGCTTTTGCGCTGCGTCGAAGTGCTTCTGCTCGTAGCCCGGCTCGATCCCGCGCTGGTTCGGCAGGATCCAGATCTGCAGGAAATGCGTCGTCTGGTTCGGCGACTGGTTGAACTCGCTGTGCTGGATGCCGCTGCCGGCGCTCATGCGCTGCACGTCGCCCGGCACGATGCTCGCGCCGTTGCCGATGCTGTCCTTGTGCCCCAGCGCACCCGACAGTACATACGAAACGATCTCCATGTCGCGGTGGCTGTGCGTGCCAAAGCCGGTGCCCGGCGCGATGCGGTCTTCGTTGATGACACGCAGGTTGCCCACGCCCATGTGCTCGGGGTGGTAGTAGTCGGCAAACGAAAAACTGTGAAACGACTTGAGCCAGCCATGGTCGGCAAAGCCGCGCTCGCAGGACTTGCGTACGGTGATCATTGAGAGGTCCTTTCCAGAGCAACGAATTTAAGCGCCGAGGCAGGTTTGATCGATCTGCGGCCGTTGAAGCATTCATTCAAATAAGATGAAGCGGTGCCACCGCCCCGAACGTCTCACCTGTCACCACCACACCGATGATTTCTGCACGCAACGTTCTGACGCCGGAAGCGCTGGCGATGATGGATGTCATTGCCCGCACCGGCAGCTTCGCCGCGGCGGCGCGCGAGCTGGGCAAGGTGCCTTCGGCCCTGACCTACAACGTGCGCCAGCTCGAAGACGCACTGGACGTGCTGCTGTTCGACCGGCGCTCGCGCCAGGCCAAGCTCACCGCCGCCGGCGAAGAGCTGCTCAGCGAGGGCCGGCGCCTGCTGGACCAGATGGACGCCGTGGCGAACCGCGTCAAGCGCGTGGCCACCGGTTGGGAAACCCAGCTCACCGTGGCGGTGGACAGCGTGATGTCACGCGTGACCTTGTTCGAGCTGTGCGAGGCCTTCTACGCGCTCAAACCCGAAGGCACCGAGGGCGCCCTGAGCGGCGGACCGGGCACCCGGCTGCGGCTGCGCACCGAGGTGCTCGCCGGCACCTGGGAGGCGCTGGTCAGCGGCCAGGCCGACCTGGCCATCGGTGTCGGCACCGACCAGCCGCCGCCGCCGGGCGTGCAGATGCAAACGCTGGGCACGCTGAGCTTCGTGTTCGCGGTGGCGCCGCACCACCCGCTGGCCGCGGCCAGCGGCCTGATCAGCGACACCGAACTGATGCACCACCGTGCCGTGGCCGTGGCCGATTCGGCGCAGCACATGGCGCCACGCACCATCAACCTGCTGCCCGGGCAGGACGTGCTGACCGTCGCCTCGATGCAGGCCAAGATCGAGGCCCAGCTGCGCTGCATGGGCTGCGGCTTCGTGCCCGAACCGCTGGCCCGCGAGCACATCGCCGCCGGCCACCTGGTGGTCAAGCAGGTGCAGCGCACCCCGCTGCTGGCGCGCCTCGGTTATGCGTGGCGCAGCGTGCCGGCGGGCAGCTCGGCGCGCAAGTCGCAACTCGGACTGGCCCTGCGCTGGTGGCTGTCGCAGCTGGAAAGCCCGGCGACGCGGCTCGCTTTGCTGGAGCGGCACAGCGGGCGCATTCCTCTCGGCGGAGCCTGATCTTGTTTCAGGGCCCCTACCGCGGCCGCTTCGCGCCCTCGCCCACCGGCCCGCTGCACGCCGGCTCGCTGGTGGCCGCGCTGGCCAGCTGGCTCGACGCCCGCGCACACGCAGGCCAGTGGCTGGTGCGCATCGAAGACACCGACACACCACGCTGCGTGCCGGGCGCCGACGCACTGATCCTGTCGCAGCTCGCCGCCTGCGGCCTGCACCCCGACGCAGCGCCGCTGTGGCAATCGCAACGCGCCGACCACTACCAGCATGCGCTCGACCGGCTGCTGCCCGACGGCCGGGCCTACCCCTGCGGCTGCACCCGCAGCGACATCACGCAGGTGCTGAGCGCAACCGGCCACGCCAGGCAACGCCATGGCGAGCTGGTCTACCCCGGCACCTGCCGCAGCGGCCTGCACGGCAAGCCGGCGCGCGCCACCCGGCTGCGCACCGACGCGACCGACGGCTCGGACATCTGCATCGACTGGTTCGACCGCCGCCTCGGCCCGCAGCAGCAAAACATCACGCAAGCCGTCGGCGATTTCGTGCTGCACCGTGCCGACGGCCTGTGGGCCTACCAGCTCGCCGTGGTGGTCGACGATGCGGCCCAACACATCACCCACGTGGTGCGCGGTGAAGACCTGGCCGACAACAGCGCACGGCAGATCCACCTGCAGCGGCTGCTCGGTCTGCCGACGCCCCACTATCTGCACACACCGCTGGTGCTGGGTGCCGACGGCGAAAAGCTCTCCAAGCAGAACGATGCGCAGCCGCTGGACCTGCGCGATCCTGTCGGGACTCTGCGCGACGCCGCCCGAACCCTGGGGCTGGAGGTGCACGCCACCGATGTCCCGTCCTGGCTGGCCGAAGCCGTCAGCGCCTGGCGTCAGCTGCAGGGCTGATCACCTGCACACTGCGCATTCAGACAAGCGCAGCGAAGTCCCCATCAAGCAACGCCCAAGGGACCGGCTTCGCCGGCCCGATGGGTGGCGCCCCTCGGGGGCAGGAGCGAAGCGACTGGGGGGCTCTATATCTGCACCCGTGTCCCCAGCTCGACCACACAGTTGTGAGGCAGCTTGAAGAAGTCCGCCACGCTGCCCGCGTTGCGCGACATGGTGGCGAACAGCGCCTCACGCCAATGCGCCATGCCGGCGCCGCGGGTCGGCACCACGATCTCGCGGCTCAGGAAATAAGAGACCGCTCCCTGGTCAATGGGCAGCCCTTGCGTCGCGCAGGCCGCCAGTGCCTTGGGAAGGTCGGGCGCGTCCATGAAGCCGTAGTTCACCCGCACCCGCCAGAAACCCTTGACCAGCAGCGTGACGTGAACGCGCTCGCTGAGCGGCACCATGGGAACTTCGTCGAACTTCACCGTCAGAATCAGGTTCTGCTCATGCAGCACCTGGTAGTGCTTGAGGTTGTGCATCAGCGCCTGGGGCACCGTGTCGGGATCGGCCACCGCATACACCGCGGTGCGCGGCGTGCGGTGCGCCGCTTCATCCCCGGCCAGTGAGGTGATGAACGGCAGCAGTTCCGGGTCGTCGCTTCGAATGTGTTCGATCAGCAGGTCGCGGCCTCGCTTCCAGGTCGACATGACCGTGAAGATCGCCGCCCCCATGAGCAGCGGAAACCACCCGCCCTGCAA
>DASQOS010000159.1:0-2876 GCA_035644375.1 Rhizobacter sp. | reverse complement strand
CCGCGTCACGCCCGAGGCCAGCACTGCAGTGAAATGCGACCGCTGCTGGCATTACCGCGACGATGTCGGCCACGACCCGGCCCACCCGACGATCTGCGGCCGCTGCACCAGCAACCTCTACGGCGCCGGCGAACGGCGCAGGGTGGCATAGCGGTGGCCGTGCGGGCGGTCCGCACGCGGCGCACGCAGGCGCAGGCGGGGCGTGAACAGGGTGTCGGGCAGTGACATGGCGGTGAAAGTCCGATCATTGAACAGGCGAATCATGGATCGGCCGGCCGAAAAAGTATCCTCTGCACCATGTACGTCAAATTCTTCGGCCTGAAGCAGGAGCCTTTTTCGATTGCGCCGGACCCGCGTTACCTGTTCATGAGCGAACAGCACCGGGAGGCGCTGGCACACCTGCTGTACGGCGTGGAAGGCGGCGGCGGCTTCGTGCTGCTCAGCGGCGAGATCGGTGCCGGCAAGACCACCGTGTGCCGGTGCTTTCTGGAGCAGATCCCGCGCCGCTGCAATGTGGCCTACATCTTCAACCCCAAGCTGACCGTCCTCGAACTGCTCAAGTCGATCTGCGACGAGTTCCGCATTCCGCTCAACCTGGGCAGCGGCGAACCCACGGTCAAGGACTTCCTCGACCCGCTCAACGAGTTCTTGCTGAAGACGCACGCGGTCGGCCAGAACAACGTGCTGATCATCGACGAAGCGCAGAACCTGTCGGCCGAGGTGCTGGAGCAGTTGCGCCTGCTGACCAACCTGGAGACCAGCGAGCGCAAGCTGCTGCAGATCATCCTGATCGGCCAGCCGGAGCTGCGCGACATGCTGAACCGGCCCGACCTGGAGCAACTCGCGCAGCGCGTCATCGCGCGCTTTCACCTGAAGGCGCTCAGCGAGGCCGAAACCGGCCGCTACATCCGGCACCGCCTCAGCGTGGCGGGCATGACGCGCGGCCGGCCCTTCGACGAGCCGGCGCTGCATCGCATCCATCAGCTGTCGGGCGGTGTGCCGCGCCGCATCAACCTGCTGTGCGACCGTGCACTGCTCGGTGCCTACGCCGACGGTTTGACGATGGTGGACAAGAACATCGTCGACAAGGCCGCCGGCGAGGTGTTCGACAAGGGCGAACGGGCATCGCCGTATCGGCAGGCCTACCGCCGTGCCGCGCTGGTCGGCGGCGGCGTGATCGCCGGTGCCGCGCTGCTCAGCCTCGTGATGTGGGCCAGCGGCAGCCGCGCACCTGCCGGCAACGCAATGGCCCGGGTTGCACCGGCCAAGACACCTGCCGTTTCGGCACCGGCGCTGGCCGCCGCGTCGGCCGCGTCAGGCGCGGCCACGCGCGAGGTCTCCGTCGCGATCGCCGCAGTGCCTGCTGCTGCAGCGTCCGACGCGGGCGTTCGCTTCAGGTCTTCTTGGCTGACTGAAAAAGACGCCTGGCGCGAACTGGCGCCCCTGTGGAAACTGCCTGCGCCCGAGGGCGACCCGTGCCAGGCAGCGCAGAAGGACCAGGTGCACTGCTTTCGCACCAATGGCGGCTTGGCGCTGATTCGCCAGTTGAACCGGCCGGGCTTGCTGACCCTGCGCGACGAAAACGACAAGACCACCTATGCCCTGCTGACCGGGCTGACCGACCAGCGCGCCATGCTGCGTGCCGGCGATGTGGTGCAGACCGTGCCGCTGGTGGCGCTGGCCAAGATGTGGCGCGGCGACTTCGCGACGTTCTGGCGCGCGCCTGCCGGCTACGTCAGCACCCTGTCCGAAGGCAGCAGCGGCCCGGCCGTGAACCGCTTGGCGGCCCAGCTGGCCACCGCCAATGGCGAGCCCGCGCCGACGGAGGCACAAAAACTCGACGCGGCCCTGAAGTCCAGGCTGAACGCCTTTCAACTGGCACAAGGGCTCAAGCCCGACGGCATCGCCGGCCCCACCACGTTCATGCTGCTCAACCGCATCACCGGCGTCGACGAGCCGCGCCTGGCCAGCGTGTCGGCAGCGAACTGAGAGGCGGCCCCGCGATGTCGTACATCCTCGACGCCCTCAGACGAGCCGACGCGGAACGCGGACGCGGCGCCGTGCCGAGCATTTATTCCCAGGCCGATCTGCCGGCGCCGGCCGGTCGCGCGGCGCGCAGCCGCAATGCACTGCTGGTATGGGCCGTGGTGGCGCTGTCCGTGGCCTTGCTCGGCATGCTGGTCTGGGTGATGCGGGGACGCACCGCAACACCGACGGCGGCCGAGTCGGCGCCGCTGACGGCGCAACTGCCGTCCACCGCGCCAACCCCGCCGCAAGAGGCTGCGCCTGCGCCCTCGCCGGCCGTCGCGCCCGCCACCACTGCCGCGGCGCCACCCGCCGCCGTGCCGGTTTTGCCTGCACCCGCCGCGCGGCCCGCGGCGTCTCGCCAGATGCCGGCCGCCACGCAGTCGCCAACCCTGGCGCAGACCGCCAAGCCAGCCACGCAACCGGCCACCACCACGGCCGCAAGCCGCGTCTATGCGGTGCATGAGTTGCCGGACGACATCCGCCGTGGACTTCCGACCTTGGCGGTCGGCGGTGCCATGTACTCTGCGAATGCCGCCAACCGCATGCTGATCATCAACGGCCAGCTGATGCACGAGGGCGACAAGCTGGCACCCGACCTGGTGCTCGAACAGATCAAGCTCAAGTCGGCGGTGCTCCGGTACAAGAACTACCGCTACGGCATTTCCTACTGAATCGGTGCGCCGCCGGCGGGCGCAGCAGAAGTTCAGTTCCGGCGCATCGGCAGCGCCCCTGTTTGCGTAAACTGAGCGCCCAACGCAGGGACGCCCGGTGTGCGATGCGCACCCATCCCCGCGGCGACGCAACCACGGAAAGAATCAATGAAGTGCACGCTGGTAGGTTCTCGCTTC
>DASQOS010000158.1:0-2606 GCA_035644375.1 Rhizobacter sp. | reverse complement strand
GATGACCGTGCACTCGGCCAAGGGGCTGGAGTTCGACGCGGTGTTCATCACCGGCCTGGAAGAAGGTTTGTTCCCGCACGAGAACAGCGTGTCCGACATCGACGGGCTGGAAGAAGAACGTCGCCTGATGTACGTCGCGATCACGCGGGCGAGGAAGCGCCTGTACCTGAGCTTCAGCCAGACGCGCATGCTGCACGGCCAGACGCGCCACAACATCAAGAGCCGTTTCTTCGACGAGCTGCCCGAAGCCGCGCTGCGCTGGATCACGCCGCGCAACCAGGGTTTCGGTTCGGGTTTTGCGCGCGAGTACCAGTCGGCCTGGTCCAAGGGCAGCGGGCTCAACTCCATCGTCGGTGCCGGGCGTGTCGAGGCGCGTCCCTCAGCACCGCCCGGCGGCCCGCGCACCACCAGCCACGGCCTGCGTTCGGGCCAGGGCGTGTTCCACACCAAGTTCGGCGAGGGCGTGATCGTCACGATGGAAGGCAGCGGCGAAGACGCGCGCGCGCAGGTCAACTTCGGGCGCCACGGCATGAAGTGGCTGGCGCTCAGCGTGGCCAAGCTGACGCCGGTGGACTGAGGTCATGCGTTCTCAATCCTTTGATTCACGCACGCAAGCCCTGACGATGGCCCGGCGGATGACCCGCGCGTTGCTGGCGGTCGCCGGCCTGCTCGCTTCACACACCGCGTGGGCCGTGCTGCCCGACATGCCGGCCGAGGTCGCCGACTTCATGGAACAACGCGCCAACTGCGACCGGTTCCGCAGCGAGAAGGTCGATGCGCGCAATGTCACACGTGCCAAAGAGGTGGCCGATGCCGTGCGCCAGTTCTGCACCGGCACCGACGGCAAGCTGCAGGACCTGAAAAAGATCTACGCCGGCAACCAGCCGGTGATGTCGCGGCTCAATGAATACGACGTGAAGGTCGAGCCGGTGGACAGGTAGTCGCCGGGCCTGGTCGAGCCGACTGCGGTGCCACAGCCGCCCTCAGACCCCGACCTCGTCGAGCTCGCGGTACACCTCGCGCAGCCACATCTTCAGGCGCTGGCGCTCCATCAACCCGAGGTTTTGCGAGCCGCCGCCCGGCTCGCCGGTCTTGGCCTTCCAGAAGCTGCTGCTGGCCGCATCGATCTTGTTGATCACCGAGTCGTGCAGCTTGCGCAGCGACACCACCTTGGCGCCCATGGCCAGTGCACGCGCCTGCTCGCCCGACTGCTCGAGCACGCTGAAATCGTTGCCGCGAACCTGGTTGCGCACCAGCACGTACTTGAGGCTGGGGCCAAAGCGGTCGAGCAGGCGCTTGAGCAAGTCCACCGAGTCCTTGCCCGAGTCCATCACGTGCCAGTAGAAGATGCTGGAACCCATTTCGTCGACCAGGTTCAGCACGCCCGAGTCGTCCATCCAGCGCACCAGGGGCTCATGTGTCTGCGCGGCCAGGTCGACCAGGATGCGCCGGTCTGGCTGGTCGGCCGTGGCCTCGACGATCGCGTCCAGCGCCTCGTAGCGGTCGACCAGCACCGGCGAGGCATAACCCGAATAAAAGCGCATCAGCGCGCCGTGCGAGCGGTCGGTGTCGAAGCCCAGAAACGCCAGCTGCTTGTCGATCAGGTACTGCGCCAGCACGCGCGCCACCAGCGATTTGCCGACACCGCCTTTTTCTCCACCGATGAAATGGATGTTGCTCATCGAAACCGTTCTCCGTGTTTGAGGGGGCCTTCAAGGCCGAGGTCGGATTGTGAACGTAACGGGCGTGCCATCCGCAAAGAAGCGTCAGCCGGCAGCTTCGAGCAGCTTGTTGATCTTGATTCGCGCGGTGGCTTCTTGGGTCACGGTGCGTTGTTACCTCGATCGGTACCAGAAACGAACACACTCGGCGAAATCACGCGTCCCCGCATGCCGACATCCCGAAGCAGCAGCTTGTCGCCAGTGACCAGCACAAGGTCTGCCCTGGCTGTGAGCAACTCCCACAACAACTGGTCGCCAGGATCGGGAGCGGGCGGGGCGGCGACAGGCGCCAACACGATGGCGTGCTGTGCCAGGTCGGTCAGGATGGCCTCCACCTCGGCAACCGTCAGCCCATGGAGCTTGCGCAGGGTCGGCCGCACGAGCACCGTGCGGTATTCAGCCAGCAGTGCCTCGGACATGACAAAAGGAAACGCAGCGGCCAGCATGCCGTCCAGGATTCGGGCGACGGGCGACGCTTCGTGCGCGGTCAGCAGACCGGCCACGACCACGTTGGTGCCGACGATGATCGCCGGGCGGCTCACGGCTTCCGCCGCACTGCCCGAACCTGCTCTTGGGCCACGGCCACCGCCTGGTCTTCAGTGAGCTTGCTGTGCGCTCGAGCGCGGCGCACGAGGTCGCGGGCGACCTCGCGCGACTTGATACCGTAGAAGTCCAGGCTCTCGTCGATCAGTTGCCCGATGGTTTTGTCCCGCTGCGCAGACGCCTCCTTGAGTGCCCGATAGCGTGCCTCGGAAAGGGTGATGGTCAGACGGCTCATACCAGCCTCACATTGGTGCTTTGACACCAATATGTTAGCGCAAATAGGCTCTTGGACGAAGGGCGGCTCAGATCCCTTTGGCTGGAATCAAATCTGGACATCCGGCG
>DASQOS010000157.1:0-2703 GCA_035644375.1 Rhizobacter sp. | reverse complement strand
ACGTCTGGTACTACCTGTGGCGCGAACGCAAGTTGCCGACCAACGTCGACCCGTTCGACGCGCGCCTGGCAGATCCAATGGAACGCGACCGCATTCGCAAGGTCTTCACGCAGGGCTTGGAGAAGGTCGTCGGACACGTGCTGCCGATCGCACGCAACCCCTCAGGTGCGCCACGCTGGCGCACCGGCCCGTGGTTCTTGCGCGCCGAACGTTGCTACCTGATCCCCGGCGACTCGGCGATGGGCTACCGCCTGCCGCTGGATTCGCAGCCTTGGGTGGCCGAGGCCGATTTCCCCTGGACGCATGCGCCGGACCAGACCCAAGCCTTTGTGCCGCTGCCGCCGTACCGGCGCCTGCGCTTTGCCAACGAAGCCGTGGGTGCCGAGCAACCGGTCGGCGGCGCCTCCGCCCTGCCGGCAGCCGGCTTTGGCGACCGCTCGCGCGCTGCGCTGGCGCCGAATGGGGGACGTGCCGACGTGCCGCTGGCGCCAGAGCGGACACGGCCTCCGGCGCGTTTTGAATCGGCTGCCTGGGTGGCGCGCACGGCGCTGAGCGCCGAGGCGCGCAACGGCCGGCTGTATGTGTTCATGTCACCGGCTTCGGCGCTGGAAGACTACCTGGAGATGATCGCGGCGCTGGAAGATACGGCGCTGGAAATGAAGCTGCCGATCATCATCGAAGGCTATGAGCCGCCGAAGGATCCGCGGCTTTCCACGCTGCGCGTGACGCCCGACCCGGGTGTGATCGAGGTCAACATTCACCCTGCGCACAGCTGGGCTGAGCTGGTCGACCAGACCACGCATCTGTACCAGGCGGCCCACGAAACGCGCTTGTCGAGCGAGAAGTTCATGGTCGACGGGCGCCACACCGGCACCGGCGGCGGCAACCACTTCGTGCTCGGCGGCGCCACGGTGGCGGACTCGCCGTTCTTGCGGCGCCCGGACCTGCTGACCAGCATGGTCGCCTACTGGCACAACCACCCGGCGCTGAGCTACCTGTTCTCGGGCATGTTCGTCGGCCCGACCAGCCAGGCCCCGCGCGTCGACGAAGCCCGCAACGATTCGGTGTACGAGATCGAGATCGCGTTTGCCGAGCTGAAACGTGTCACCGCCCTGGAAGACGGCAAATGTCCGCCGTGGCTGATCGACCGTTTGATGCGCAACCTGCTGATCGACGTGACCGGCAACACGCACCGCGCCGAGTTCTGCATCGACAAGATGTATTCGCCCGACGGCCCCACCGGCCGGCTCGGCCTGCTGGAGATGCGCGCCTTCGAGATGCCGCCGCATGCGCGCATGAGCCTGACGCAGCAGCTGCTGATGCGCGCGCTGGTGTCGCGCTTCTGGCAGTCGCCCTACAAGCCGGCACGCCTGAAGCGCTGGGGCACCGAGCTGCACGACAGGTTCATGCTGCCGCACTTCATCTGGCAGGACCTGGGCGATGTGCTCGAAGAGCTCAACGCTTTCGGTTATGCGCTCAAGCCCGAGTGGTTCGCGCCGCACCTGAACTTCCGCTTCCCGCGGCTGGGCGACTTCACCGCCAGCGGCGTCGACGTTGAGCTGCGCATGGCACTCGAGCCCTGGCACGTGATGGGCGAAGAAGGCGCGCCGGGCGGTACCGCGCGCTTTGTCGACTCGTCGCTCGAGCGCTTGCAGCTCAAGGTCACCGGCTTGGTCAGCGACCGCCATGCGATCACCTGCAACGGCCGCACGATTCCGCTGCAGCCCACCGGCAAGGTCGGCGAATTTGTCGGCGCGGTGCGTTACCGCGCCTGGAACCCGCCGTCGGCGTTGCACCCGACCATCGACGTGCAAGCGCCGCTGATCTTCGACCTGCTGGACACCTGGATGAGCCGTTCGCTGGGGGGCTGCCAGTACCACGTGGCCCATCCGGGCGGCCGCAGCTACGACACGGCGCCGGTCAACGCCTTTGAGGCCGAGGCCCGCCGCCTGGGCCGCTTCTTCCGCACCGGCCACACGCCGGGCGTGATGAAAACGCCGAAGGACGAGCGCAACCCGAACTTCCCCTTCACGCTCGATTTGAGAAGGGCGACCGTGTGAGGGGGCACCGTCCGGGTTGAGCCTGTCGACAAGCCTGCGAGGGCTTGACGCAGGGCTTTCGAGAACCGGGGGTGCATCCAATCGGCGCTGTTTTCGCCGGGCCACGACAATAGTGGCCGACCTGTGATCCTTTGCATCGATTCTGAGAAAACTCCTGTCCGGCTATTCGGCCCTTGAAGACCGCTATGACGAGCTGCTGGCCGCGCCGGGAGAGCCGCGTGCGCATTGGAATGCCTTCTTGCAGTCGTTGGCCGCACGGCAGGGCGCGGAGATCAACGACACCTTGTCGTTGATGGAACGCGAGATTCGCGAAAACGGCATCACCTACAACGTTTACGCCGACCCCAAGGGCGCCGACCGGCCGTGGGAGGTCGATCCCTTGCCGCTGCTGCTTTCAGCACGCGAGTGGGACGAAATCGAGGCCGGCATCGCGCAGCGCGCCGACCTGCTGAACCGCGTGTTGAACGACATCTACGGTCCGCAAGACCTGTTGCGCAGCGGCGCCTTGCCACCGTCGGTGATCTTTGGCCACAGCGGGTTTTTGCACCAGGTGCAAGGCATTCGCCCGCCCGGCGGCATCCACCTGTTTCAGTACGCAGCCGATCTGGCCCGCTCGCCGGACGGCCACTGGTGGGTGGTGAAC
>DASQOS010000156.1:0-2796 GCA_035644375.1 Rhizobacter sp. | reverse complement strand
GCCAGTGTCTCTTTCAGTGGCGCGTCACCCTTGTCTTCACGCCAGCCGCGCTTGAACAGCGATTCGCCCGAGGTGTCCACATACAGCGCGGCACGCTCCGGGCCGAGGTGCAGCACCAGTTGCAGATCCGGCTGATGCGTGTCGACATTGGGCCGCTCGCCGGTGGCGTCGCGCAGCTGATCGCAGACGGCGTCCTTGACGCGCAAGGCGGCAAAGTTGAGGCTGCGCAACGGGCTGTGCTGGGCCGTGGTGTCGACGCGCAGCGTGTGCTGCGGCGTGATCCATTGCTGCCAGTCGACCTTGCCAGCGAGCACGTAGACATCGTTCTCGTCGCGGTAGGGCCCTTCGGCCACCCCGGCCAGCACGCGCTGCGCCAGACGGCTTTCGAGGTTGAGCGCCATCACGTCCAGCGGGCCGCCGTCCAGCGCCACACCCCCACGTGCCTGATGCACCTGCGCGGTCGGCAGAATGCGTTGCACCTCTTCGGCAAGCCAGCTTTCAACGCCGGCAGCGCAGGGCAGGAACAAAGGCAAGGCACACATGGATGGAGGGGCAAAGCGGCTTGCGCCGATTACATCGTCTTGCGAAGGTTCGCCGGCGCGATGCGCAGCGCCTCGCGGTATTTGGCCACCGTGCGCCGCGCTACCTGAATGCCCTGCTCTTCGAGCATCTTGCTCAGCTGGCTGTCCGACAGCGGCTTGGCCGGGTCTTCGGCCGCGACCAGTTGCTTGATTAGCGCACGCACGGCGGTGCTCGACGCGTTGCCGCCTGCGTCGGTGTTCAACGACGAACCGAAGAAGTATTTCAGCTCGAAGGTGCCGAACATCGTCGCCATGTACTTGGCCGTGGTCACGCGCGAGATGGTGGATTCGTGCAATCCGAGCTCATCGGCGATCTCGCGCAGCACCAGCGGTTTCATCGCGATTTCACCGTGCGTGAAGAAACTCTTCTGGCGCTCGACGATGGCCTGCGAGACGCGTTGAATGGTGTCGAAGCGCTGCTGAATGTTCTTCATGAACCAGCGTGCTTCCTGCAGCCGCGAGCCAAGGGCCGCACTGGCGCCGCTGCCGCTCGCGCCGCGGTTGTGGCGAATCGCCTGAGCGTACAAGTCGTTGATGCGCAGCTTGGGCATCACGTCGGGGTTGAGCACCACCTTCCAGTTGCGGCCGGACTTCTGCACGATCACGTCGGGCACGATGATGTTGGCCTCGGCGCGGGCGAACGGACGGCCCGGCTTCGGTTCCAGCGCAACGATCAAGGTCTGCGCTTGCTTGATCAGGTCTTCGTCTGCGCCGGTCGCCGCCATCAGCTTCTTCATGTCGCGCCGCGCCAGCAGCTCCAGGTGCTGCTTGCAGATGATGATGGCGATCATCTGCCCCTCGCAGCGAGGCCGGACGCGCAGCTGCAGCATCAGGCACTCTGCCAGATCGCGCGCACCGACCCCGATCGGGTCCATGTTCTGCAGCCACTTCAAAGCGCACTGCAGACGCTCGAGAAGGTCTTCGCGCTGGGCATCATCGGGCGCCAGCTCGGCGGCGATCGCTTCCAGCGAATCGCCAAGATAGCCGTCGTCGTTCACCGACTCGATCAGCACGCGCACGGCCGCCATGTCTTCGGGGCTGAGGCGCATGCCCAGCAGCTGGTCGTGCAAATGGTCCTGCAGGCTAGGCGCTGCAGGGTTGCGGTCTTGTGGGTCGAAGTCGTCGTTGTCGGCGTTGCTGGCGCTGCTGTGGCTCGGTGTTTCGCGGATGCCATCGAAGTCATCGCGTTCGGTTCCGTTCTCCCAGTCGTCACGCTCGCTGCTGAAATCGGTGCTGTCCACGCCCGCCACATCCTCGGCGGCGTCGGCATTGGGTTCAGTGGCCCGATCGGCTTCGCGCTCGGCCACCCGTTCGGAAGGGGTCAGTCGCTCGGCCAACGGTTCGGCGGCAGGGGCGGCTTCTTCTTCGGCTTCAAGAAACGGGTTTTGCTCCAGCATCTGCTCGACTTCCTGGTGGAGTTCGAGCGTGGAGAGCTGCAGCAGCCGGATCGATTGCTGCAGCTGCGGCGTCAACGCCAAATGCTGGGACAGGCGGACCTGTAGTGACGGTTTCATGGGTCAACCGCGCGTCACATGCGGAAATGTTCGCCGAGATAGACCTTCCGCACGTCGGCGTTTTCGACGATCTCGCTCGGCGTGCCTTCGGCCAGCACGCGGCCTTCACTGATGATGTAGGCGCGGTCGCAGATGCCCAGCGTTTCGCGCACGTTGTGATCGGTGATCAGTACGCCGATACCGCGGTTCTTCAGGAAGCCGATGATGCGCTGGATCTCGATCACCGCGATCGGATCGACGCCGGCAAACGGCTCGTCCAGCAAGATGAAACGCGGCTGCGTGGCCAGCGCGCGCGCGATCTCGACACGCCGCCGCTCGCCGCCGGAGAGTGCCGGTGCGGGGCTGTCGCGCAGCTTGTCGATGCTCAGGTCGTTGAGCAGACCGTTCAGCAGCTTGTCGATCGTGGCCGTGGGCAAGGCCTTGCCGTCCGGCCCGCGCTGCAGCTCCAGCACGGCGCGGATGTTTTCTTCCACCGTCAGCTTGCGAAAGATCGAGGCCTCCTGCGGCAGGTAGCTCAGGCCGAGCCGCGAGCGCTGGTGAATCGGCAGTCGCTCCACACGCTGGTTGGCCAGCGTGATCTCACCGGCGTCGGCTCTCACCAGTCCCACGATCAGGTAGAAGCTGGTGGTCTTGCCGGCGCCGTTGGGCCCGAGCAGACCGACGACTTCACCACTGTTGACGGCCAGGCGCACATCTTTCAC
>DASQOS010000155.1:0-16610 GCA_035644375.1 Rhizobacter sp. | reverse complement strand
CAGGCTCACCGACCACCGGCCCACGTGCTGCATGCGCTGCGCTGCCGTTCGGTGCGGGAAGATGACAGCGCAAATGAAGGCGCCGCGCGCAATGTGCGCGACGCACGCCAGCAGACGCCAGCAGGCTCTCAGGCGGCGCACCAAGGTGATCAGTCGGCCTCGTAGGCCACGTGGCCTGCCACCAGCGTGCAGCGCACCTTGCCGGGAAGTTCGAGCCCGGCGAATGGCGAATGTTTGCCTTGGCTCTTGAAGGCGGTGGGCTGCACCGTCCAGCGCGCCTGCGGGTCGAACAGGCAGATGTCGGCCACGCCGCCCTCCACCAGCCGGCCCGCACTCGACGCCAGCGAGGCCAGCGTATCGCCGAGTACACGCACCGGTTCGCAGGTGACGGTGGAAAGCGCTTTGGCCAGGCTCAGGCCTTGTTCCGTGCCCCACTTCAGCGCCAGGCTGAGCAGCAGCTCCAGCCCGGTGGCACCCGGCTCGGCTTCGGCGAATGGCAGGTTCTTCGCGTCTTCGTCGACCGGTGTGTGGTCGCTGACCAGCGCGTCGATGGTGCCATCGGCCAACGCGGCGCGAATCGCATCGCGATCGCGCTGCTGGCGCAACGGCGGCGTCAGCCGCATCGCGGCGTTGAAATAACCGATGTCCATGTCGGTCAGGTGCAACTGGTTGACGCTGACATCGCAGCTCACCGGCAGGCCTTCGGCCTTGGCGCTGCGCACCAGCCCGACGCCTGCCGCGCTGCTCAAACGGCACAGATGCACGCGCGCACCGGTGGCGCGCACCAGCTCGAAAATGGTGTGCAGCGCAATCGTTTCGGCAATCACCGGCACCCCGGTCAGACCGAGCCGCGTCGCCAGTGCGCCGCTGGCGGCCACGCCTTTGCCGAGGTAGGCGTCTTGCGGGCGCAGCCACACGGTGTAGCCGAAGGTGGATGCGTATTGCATCGCACGCTGCATGATCAGCGTGTCGCCCAAGGTGGCGTCGGCCTGCGAAAAACCGACGCAGCCAGCCTCGGCCAGTTCGGCCATCTCGGTCAGCACCTCGCCGGCCAGGCCCCGCGTGAGTGCGCCCAGTGGATAAAGATGCGCCTGGTTCAGGTTGCGCGCGCGGAACTTCAGCATCTCCACCAGGCCCGGCTCGTCGAGCGGCGGGTCGGTGTCGGGCGGGCAGACGACGCTGGTGACACCGCCGGCCACCGCAGCGGCCATCTCCGACTCGAGCATGCCCTCGTGCTCGTGGCCCGGCTCACGCAAGCGAACGGCCAGGTCGACGAGACCCGGCGCGACCACCAGGCCGCTCGCATCGATGCTGCGGTCGGGGCGGAAGTCGGGGCTGACGCTGCCGACAGACACCACGCGGCCGGCGGCGATGGCCACGTCGCCCGGCCCGTCGCGGCCGGTGGCAGGGTCGACCAGGCGGCCATTTTTGATCAGCAGATTCATCATGCGTTGTTGCCGGCGATGGTGGACATGACGGCCATGCGCACGGCAATGCCGAAGGTGACTTGCGGCAGGATCACGCTCTGCTTGCCGTCGGCCACGGACGATTCGATTTCCACCCCGCGGTTGATGGGGCCGGGGTGCATCACGATGGCGTCCGGTTTGGCCAGCGCGAGTTTCTCCTGCGTCAGCCCGTAGTTCTTGAAAAACTCGCCGGCGCTCGGCAGCATCGCGCCGCTCATGCGTTCGTTCTGCAGGCGCAGCATGATGACCACGTCGGCCCCGCGCACGCCTTCGGCCATGTCGTGGCACACGCGCACGCCCATCTCGCGCAGGTCGCCCGGCACCAGCGTCTTGGGGCCGACCGCGCGGATCTCGGGCACGCCCAGCGTGGTCAACGCATGGATGTCGGAGCGCGCCACGCGCGAGTGCACGATGTCGCCGACGATCGCGACCGTGAGCTGGGTGAAGTCTTGCTTGAAGTGCCGGATCGTGTACATGTCCAGCAAACCCTGCGTCGGGTGCGCATGGCGCCCGTCGCCGGCATTGACCACGTGCACGTGCGGTGCGCAGTGCTGCGCGATCAGGTAGGGCGCACCGCTTTCGCTGTGGCGCACGACGAACATGTCGGCGTGCATGGCGCTCAGGTTGGCGATGGTGTCGAGCAGGCTCTCGCCTTTGGCAGCCGACGAACGCGCAATATCGAGGTTGATGACGTCGGCGCTCAGGCGCTTGGCGGCGATCTCGAAGGTGGTCCGGGTCCGGGTACTGTTCTCGAAGAACAAATTGAACACGCTCTTGCCGCGCAGCAAGGGCACCTTCTTGACGTCGCGATCGTTGACGCTGAGAAACGTGCCGGCGGTATCGAGGATCTGGTGCAACAGCGCACGCGGCAGACCTTCGATGGACAACAGGTGAATCAGTTCACCGTGCTTGTTGAGCTGGGGATTGCGCTGCATCAAGGGGCCTCCCGCCGGGCCGTCCCACGGGAGTTGGGAACACCGCCAGGCAGCAGTGCCGCGGCGAAGCTGCAAACATCGGGGCTCATGTCGTGCGCTCCTGAATGTCAAAACTGAACCGGCCCTGCTCGCTCCTGGCCAACCTGAGCTTGTGTTCGCGCGGCAAGGCGATGCGCGCCGCCGAGTAGGCCGGGTGGATGGGCAGCTCGCGCCCGCCGCGATCGACCAGCACCGCCAGCGTGACGCTGGCCGGGCGACCAAAGTCGAACAACTCGTTGATGACCGCGCGCGTCGTGCGCCCGGTGTAAAGCACGTCATCGATCAGCATGATGGGCCGGCCTTCGATCTCGAAAGGCAGCTTGGTGGGATCGGCACTGGCCAGTCCCTTGGACGAGAAGTCATCGCGGTGCAAAGCGCTGGAAATGACGCCGTGCTCACCGGCCAGTTGCAGGTCGCGTTGCAGGCGTTCGGCCAGCCAAGCACCGCCCGACCAGATACCGACCAGCACGGTTTGAGCTTGCAGCAAAGCTCGCACGCCGGACAACAGGTCGACATACAAGGCCTCGGCATCCAGGTGCAAGCTGCTCATGACAACGCTCTCAAAAACTGCTCAAGAATGATCGCCGCCGAGGCGGCATCGACGTCGCGGGCGCCTGCTGCCAGCGCTTCGGTCGTCGTGTAACGCTCATCCACCTGATGCACCGGCAGCTTGAAACGTCCCTCGAGCTGCCGCGCAAAGCGTTGTGCGCGGGCGGTATTGTCGTGCGAAGCGCCGTCCGGGTGAAATGGCACGCCGACCACCAGCGCATCGGGCTGCCATTCGGCGATCAGCGCGCCCAGCGCCGCGAAGCGCGCATCGCCTTCGGCCGCCACCGTGCGCAGCGGCGTGGCCGTACGGGTGATCGCGTTGCCGCTGGCGACGCCGACACGCCGGGTGCCGTAGTCGAAAGCAAGAAAGGAACGGACGGTGGCAACGGACTTGGGCGAGGCACCCATGACCGTCATGCGTGTCCGGCCTCTTGGCTGAGCATGCGCGGGTCGATGCCAAGCAGCGACAGCGCCTTGTCGTAGCGCTGTTCGACCGGGGTATCGAAGATGATGCCGGGCTCGGCGTTGACGTTGATCCAGCCATTGCGGCCGAGTTCTTCTTCGAGCTGGCCGGCGCCCCAGCCGCTGTAGCCCAGCGTCACCAGGATCTTCTTGGGGCCGGCGCCATTGGACAGCGCTTCCAGCACATCCTTGCTGGTGGTCATCTCCAGCCCACCGGGAATCTGCAGCGACGAGTTGTAGTGGCCGCCATCGCCGTCACCTTCGCCAAGACGTTCATGCAGCACGAAACCACGCTCGGTCTGCACCGGGCCGCCGAAGTAAACCGGCGTCTCGGCCAGGTCCTCGCGGTCCAGGCTCAACTCCACTTTCTCGAACAGGTTTTTCAGCTTGATGTCGATAGGCTTGTTGATCACCAGTCCCAGCGCGCCCTTGTCGTTGTGCTCGCAGAGGTAGATCACGGCGCCTGAAAAAGTGTCGTCCATCATGCCCGGCATGGCGATCAGGAACTGATTGGTCAGGTTGATGGGTGTCGACGGCATGAGCGGCATTTTATTCCTGCGGCACACTGAATCGACGGAAAAGGCTTTGGACTCCGATTTAGCGCGCCGCGATCCGAAGGCGGCAATTGCAACCTACAAGAAAGAGCACGCGCAGAACTGAGGATGCCCCTGCGAGGCTAGAACAACTCCACGTCGCCCGTCTTGGACTCGTCTTCGAGGTCGCCCCGGGCCACCAGCACGGCGTGGCTCTGGACCTGGTTGCGGCCGTTGCCCTTGGCGTAGTACACCGCCTTGTCTGAACGTTCAAAGGCGCCGCTGGGCGTGTCGCCCAGCTTCACTTCGGTGAAGCCGATGCTGATGGTGATCTGCCCCACCTGTGGAAAGGGGTAGTTGATGGTGTTGCTGCGCATCCGTTCCAGCGCCAGCGCAGCATCCTGCTCGGACGTGCAGCGCATCAACACCACGAACTCCTCGCCGCCAAAGCGATAGAGCCGGTCGTGAAAGCGAAAGCTGCTGCGCATCAGGCGCGCAAGCAGCAGCAGCACTTCGTCGCCAATCAGGTGGCCATAGGTGTCGTTGACCGACTTGAAATGGTCGATGTCGATCAGCCCCAACCAATAACGGTGGGAGGGGGCCGACTGACGGCGGCTTTCGGAGATCGTGGCATCGGGATTGCCCTCTGCGCCGATCAGGCCGCTGGTGGCCTTGAGGAAACTCTCGTCGAAAGTCTTGCGGTTGAGCAGGCCGGTCAGCGTGTCGCGCTCGCTGTAGTCGAGCAGCGCCTGGAAGTTGCGATAGATGCGCAAAATGCTGCCCACCATGCGCTCGGACTCGTCGCTCAACGGCGCCTGCGTTTCGACTTCGATGACACCCACGACTTCCCGGTCGGTGGTCACGGGAAAGATGCTGAGGTGCGGCGTGCCCGGCACAATCACCACCGATTGGCCATTCATCGCTTGCAGCCGAGCCGGAAACTCGTGCAGATGCGGCAAGGTTTCGACATCGGCCCAGACCGGATCTGCCTTGGCGACCGCATCATGCTCACCCAGGCGCGCCCGGGTGATCCAGCGCTCGGCCCCCACCTCGCCCACGGAGCGATAAATCGTGACCGACTGGGGACGCAGAAAATCCTTCAGCGCTCCGACCAGTGTGACATCGAGAATGTCACGATCGCGAAAACCGGTCAGATCGGCAAGGTGGTCGACGATTTCAGACATGGTTCTGTGAGGGTACGAAACGACCGGCGACAGATCAGCCTGTGGTGTCAGCTGTCACAACGTATCGTCCTATCAACGCAAGCAAATCTTCTTCTGAGTATGGCTTGCCGAGATAGTGGTCCACACCCAACTCGGCGGCATAGTCCCGATGCTTCTGGGCAATGCGCGACGTGATCATTATCACCGGAAGGCCACGCAGTGCCGAATCGGCCCGGATATTGCGCAGCAGATCGAAGCCGTCCATGCGGGGCATTTCAATGTCGCTCAGCACCACTTCTGGCCGTTCTTCGGTCAGACGTTCCAGCGCTTCGATGCCGTCTTTGGCCAGCACCACGCGGTAACCTTCGCGCACCAGCAGACGTTGCGTGACACGGCGCACGGTGAGCGAGTCGTCGACGACCAGCACCAGCGGTGCTGCCTTGACGGCGTTCGCCACAGCTGTTTGCATTTGCTGCAATGGCACGGGCGACAGATAGGCAGCCTGTGTAGCGGCTCGCGCCGTCTCGCCATACAGCGTGGCCAGAGCCACCGGGTTGTAGATCAGCGCGACCGCGCCCGACGCCAGCAGTGTCATGCCGGCCAGGCCGGGCAGTCGCGACAACTGGGGGCCGAGGTTCTTGACCACCACTTCCTGGGCGCCCAGCACTTCGTCCACGTGCAAGGCAATGCGTTGTTGCGCGCTGCGCACCACCACGATCGGACGCGTGCGACCGACGGTTTCCTGGCTGCGGGGCGCCTCTTGCAACAGCGCACCGAACCAGAAGAACAGCAATGCGCGATCGCCCAGCGGGTACTGCCCGCTGGCATAGGATTCATCCAGCTCCTTGGCGGTGGCGCGGCGCACGATTTCGATCAGGGTCGATGGGATGGCCACCATGGTCTGGCCACAGCGCACCATCACCACCTGCGTCACCGCGGTGGTCAACGGCAACACCAGTTTGAAACTGGTGCCCTGGCCCTGGGCCGTTGCGGTCTCGATTCGTCCGCCCATGGCGTTGACCTCGGAGCGAACGACGTCCATGCCGACGCCTCGGCCGGACAGCTCGGTGACGATCTCGGCGGTCGTAAAGCCGGGTGTGAAGATGAGATTGGCCAGATCGGCATCGGTCTGCGTGTCCGACGCCGAGAGCAGACCCATGGCCACGCCCTTGTCGCGAATGCGCTGCAGATCGAGGCCGGCGCCGTCGTCGCGGAACTCGACGCCCACTTCGTTGCCCTCTTGGCGCAGCAGCACGACAATGCTGCCGGTCGCTTCCTTGCCCGCCTTGGCGCGCACTTCGGGCGCCTCGATGCCGTGCGTCACGCAATTGCGCAGCAGGTGTTCGAATGCAGGCGTCATGCGGTCGAGCACGCCGCGGTCGATTTCAATCGAGCCCCCGACGATGTCGAGCCGCACCTGTTTGCCGGTCTCTTTGGCGGCCTGCCGGACCACGCGATACAAGCGGTCCGACTGCCCTTCGAATTCGACCATGCGGGTGCGCAGCAAGTCGTCTTGCAGGTCGCGCGTCAGGCGTGCTTGTGCGGCGAGTTCGTCTTCTGCCGTTTCCAGGGTGCGCGTCAGGCTGCGCTGCACGGTGGCCACGTCGTTCACCGACTCGGCCATCATGCGCGTGAGCTCCTGGAAACGCGTGAAACGGTCGGACTCCAGCGGGTCGAAGGTCTGGTGCGCCGCCTTGGCCGCTTCCAAGCGCGACGACATCTGGGTTTCAGCCTGAAACTCAATGTCGCGCAAGTGCAGACGCAGACGTTCCAGGTTGTCGGTCAGGTCGGTCAACGAGCCGCGAATGTTGCCGACTTCCGCCTCGATCCGCGAACGCGTGATACTGACCTCGCCCGCATGATTGACCAGGCGCTCCAGCAAGGAACCGCGCACCCGCACGGCGGAATTCGAAGCCCCGATGTTCTGGTCGATCGCCGGTAGCGGCGCGGCCGACCCTGAAGAAGAGAAGCGAGACCAATCGATTTCGGCGGCAGCAGACGCTGGCTGAGTGGACGCGGGCGGGTTGACCGCCTGAGTGGCAAGCTCAGCCGGTGGCGCCAGAACCGGGGCCGGAGCGACGGGGGCAACCGGCACCGGCGCCAGCATCGCGGGCTCGACATGCAAGGCACTCACGGCTTCGGCGTACGCAGCGGCATCGTTGGAGCGCAGGGCTTCAAACGTGGCGGCAATGGCGTCGGATCGGCCCTGCAAGGTTTCAACGTCGGCTGCGCTGGCAGAGCTTTGTGCCAACAGGTGTTCGATCAGGGTTTCAAGCCGGTGCGCCATTTCCCCCAGACGCATGGCGCCTGCCAGGCGAGCGCCGCCTTTCAAGGTGTGCAGCGTGCGCATGCAGGATGCAGCCGGGCCGTTGTCGGTAGGTCGGCGCGCCCACTCGCGCAACTTGCCTGCGAGTTGGGGCAACAGTTCCTCGGCTTCTTCCTCGAAGATCGGGAACAGCTCGGCGTCCACCGCGTCCACGGCATCGATATCGTCGTCGCTGTCCAGCGCATCGGAGCGAATCGGTGCAGAGCGTGGTTGGTCTGTGGACAGGGGAGTCAGGGCCTTGAATTCGGCCTGTCCGAGCAGCGCGCCGAACCCCGTGTCCACCGCCGCGGCCAGTGCCTCGGAGTTGGAACTGAGAACTGCGGGCCGGGTCCTGGCCGGTGCGGCAGCCGGTTCGGGCTCTACCTCCGGCACCTCGTCGTCATGGTTTGCGCTGTCGGCCACCGGCTCGAAAGGTTCGTCACCAATCTCGATGTCCACAGCTGCCAGCGGCGCATGGCCGGAGGGCGTTGCCTCAGCCGCATTGGCGGCTTCGAGCCGCCGCGCCGAACTGATTTCGTGCTCGGCCAGGCGTGCCAGCAATTCGGGCGAGGCGATCTTCAGGAAACCGGCGGCGAACTGATGCAGCAGCCGACGGATTTCTTCGGCAGCGTCGACGAACAAACGGCCTTCTTCAACCGTGCCGTGCCCGATGGCCTGAGCCCGCATCAGTGCATGCTCGAGCAAGCGCGCGAGATGCGACAGGTCTGAAAAGCCCACCGTGGCCGAACTGCCCGCCAAAGAATGCGCCAGCGCGACCGGGTTTTCGCCCACCGGCCTGTGCAATTCCATGGCCCACTCGGCAACCTCGGTGGTCAAGCGGCGCGACAGCTCGTCGGCCTCGTTCAGATAGATGTTGAACAGCGGAATGCTGATGCGCAAATCGCCGACCACCTTGACCTGCTCGTCCTCCTGGAACGCAACCGGTTCAGGCAATTCGATTTCGGGTGCAGGTTCGGCCACTTCAATGACCTGCGCAACAGGCAGCTCGACGGCCGCTTCCGGTGTCGAAGAAGCATGGGGTTCAACGACAGTGGCGGCCTCGAACAGTTTTTCGTCCAACACCAGTTCGGTCATCTCGACGGCTTCGGGCTGGAGAGCCGAGGCATCGAGATCGAGATCATCGATGACCGGAAGGTTTGCGGCAGCAGCGGCCTGCGGCGCGTCGTGTGCCGCAGCTTCGTCGAACGCCTGCAGCAGCGCATCGACCTTCGCATCGACGCTGAGCGGCTCGCTCAGTTCCGGCAAGGTCGCGGCGTCAGGCAAAGCGGACTCTTCAAATGACCCGAGGTCCAAATCGAACGTGATCGCAGGCAGCGGTTCGTCTGACGCCGCTGCGACGGCAGGTGCATTCGCCGCGACAACGGGTACCACCGGCAGTTCCAAATCTTGTGCACTGGGGAGATCCGCCGGAAACGACAGTGACATCATCGGCAAGCCGCTCTGCTCGGCAGCAGGCAGCTTGATGGGAGGAATGGCTTCACCTCGGCCGACAGCGATCGCAGCGGCTTTCACGGGAGCAGCGCTGAACGGATTCGCGCGCTCTGTGGAGATAGCCTCCACCCAATCGCTCAGGTAATCCAGCGTCTGTTTGGAGAAATCGAGCAGCGCCGGCTCCGCGGCCTTTTGTTCGGCCATCCAGGTGTTGTAGACCTGCTCGCAGGCCCATGCGGCTTCGCCGAATTCTTTCAGCCCGACCATGCGCGAACTGCCCTTGAGCGTATGGAACGCGCGCCGCACGGTGGTGAGCTGATCGAGGTTGGCCGGTGCATGGACCAGTTGATTCAGCGCAATTCCGGCGTTCTCAACCACTTCGCGCGCTTCTTCCAGGAAGATCTCGCGCATCTCGGGGTCGTCGCCCAGATCCGTCGCCAGGCTCGTGGGGGTTGGCGAGAGTGGCGCCTGTGGAGGCGCAGGGGCCCGCACTTCGGGTTCCAGGCCGACCGGATCGCTGGCTGTCGAGACGAAATCGGACAGCGCTTCCGACAGCTGCTCACGGGCCGCCGTCACGTCCGCCAGGTCAGTGGCCTGTTCAATCGCGGTGCGCGCCTGCGTCACGGTGGCAAGCAGGCCAAGCTGGTCTGCCATGACGGCTTGCTCGGACAAGCGATCGAGGTCGCGCGACACTTCGTCCAGCGGCACCAGCCCGCTGCCGGCCGTGACGGACAGCTGTTGCGCTTGCTCGATCAGGCGCGGTTCAACCGCCGCGACCTGCGGGGGCATGAGCTGTGTTGCGCTCCGGGCCGTCGGGTTGCGGCCCATCAACGGACTCAGCGTACCGGCCTGTGCGTCGAACACAAACAGCGATTTGGCCATTTGCGGCTGCACGCTGAGCATGTCGATCAGGAAGCCGAGTGCGCCGAGGTTGCTCGCCAGGCGGTCGAAAGTGCCGGACTGAACCACCAGCAGGGGATCGACCTCGGTACCGATCAGGCCGTCGACATCGTCACGCATGCGCAGCACGGCGTGCGCGGCTTGATCCATGCCCAGCACGGACAAGACGCCGCGCATCGTCGCCAATTGGCCGGGGACCGGAAGCAGCGTCTCTCTCGAGGCCGGATTGCGGAAAAACTGATCGATCAGTTTTTCGGCCTCAGACAAGGCCGCGCGCAATTCCTGCACCACGCTGCCCATGGTCTGCCGGTCGGAGATGCGGCGATAGAGCTCTTCCATCCAGGCTTCGAGCGGATCGGGAGTGCGTCCGGAACGCACTGCGGCGATGCGCTGCGCGAGCCGGGTGACTCGCTTGGCTTGCTCAGGGTGATCGAAGTCGGCATCTTCCAGCGAAGCTTCCAGATACAGCACGCTGGTCGCCACTTCCATGGCCAGGGCTGCGCTCGGCGCAGCACCTGCGTTCTGGGTGTGCGCCACCGCCTGTTGCAACTCGTCGGCCAGCAACTCGCCGCCCGGGTACAGGCGCTTCAGCGAGTCGCCCACCAGAGAAAACTGTTCTGTCAGTCCGCTCATGCGGTGGATTTCGCCGCCGGCCACCGCGGACCACGAATCCTTGGCGCTCGACACGCGTTTGCGCGCTTGGGTGATCCAGGTCGGATCGAAGCGACCAAGACGGTTGACCTGATAGTCAATCGGCACATGCTGGGCCAGGCCATAGGCCTGACGCACGGCCATCAGACGCGGCATGCTGCGGCCGGCTCCCGGTGAGTCGCTCTGCGCGCAGAAGAACAGCAGGTCCTGCGCCAGACGCTCGGACACTTCGGTTTCACCACGCTCGAAAACCCTGAACTGCGCCAACAGACGCGACGCGACACGCTTGCTGAACACATCGCTCTTCAACAAACCATGCGCCTGGCTTTCGAAGAAGGCTGACGCGAGCTTCCACAACGTGGACGCAGCAAGGTCGGGGGCTCCGGCACCGAGGCTGGCGCAGATGTCGCTCATGCGCACGGCAGCCTCAGGGTTGTTGCCGCGCATCATGAGCAGCAGCTGCTGCTCCAGCACGGCACGCACGGGTCCGTCCGGCGCACGTCCGGTCACCCCGAGTTCCACAGGCAACTCGCGCCAGCGCCAATCGACGCTCCACAGGTCAGCCGGATGCACTCGCTCCGAACCCGCCAAAGATTGAACCGCCTCATAGCGTGGAAACAAAGCCAGCGGCGAAATGGACTTGCCGGCCAGCAGGCGCTGCAGATAGTCCAGCAGCGCAAACGAGGCCTGCTCGATCACGTCGACATCGGCGTTCGACAACTTGGTCGGCTTGGACACAAACCGCTGCACAGCCGCCTCGCTCGCACGCAGCACCGTGGCCACGGCCGGCAAACCGACCAGCTCAAGCGCGCCGACGCCTTGGTGAATCTGCTGGCGCGCGCTGCGCAGCATCGCTGGATCTACCGCGTCCAGGTCGGACCCGCTGGCCAATTCGGCTTCTTTCACGAATCGGCGCAAGGCCTTGTGGGCCGCATCAAGGGAACGGCGAAGTTCCTCGTGGACCCACGCCAAAGCGCTGAGATCGCTCGTGGTCTCGCTCATCGTGTCGCTCATCGTCGCGTGGCTGTCCATCCGATGCCTTGTGTCGAGTCAGGGGCTGCGGCTTGTTTGCCGAGGCACTCTCGTGTTAGCCGATCATCCGATCTTGAACCGGGCCACTGATTGCTTCAATTCTTCAGCCGTTCTAGACAATTCGCGCACCATTTGAGCGGTCGAACGCGTACCTTCGCCGGTCTGCTCGGTGACGGCAAAAATGTGCTGAATGTTCGCCGCCACCACGTTGGCGGATTCGGCTTCTCGCAAAGCCTGTGTCGAAATCTGGCCGATCAGGTCGGCAAGCTGGCGTGACACACGGTCGATGTCGCCGAGCGCGTTACCTGCCGCGTCGGACAGCCGGGTTCCTTCCACCACGCCCTGCGTCGAACGTTCCATGGCGCCCACCGCATCTTGCGTGTCGGTCTGAATGGTCTTCACCAGAGCCGCGATCTGCCGCGTCGCATCGCCTGAACGTTCAGCCAGCCGCTGCACTTCTTCGGCAACCACCGAGAAGCCTCGACCGGCTTCACCGGCCGATGCGGCCTGGATGGCGGCGTTGAGTGCCAGCACGTTGGTTTGTTCGGTAATGTCTGAAATCAGTTCGGTGATTTCACCGATCTCCTGCGACGACTCGCCCAGTCGCTTGATCCGTTTCGAGGTTTCCTGAATCTGGTCGCGGATCGAGTTCATGCCGCCGATGGTGTTCTGCACCGCGGTCAGGCCGGACTCGGCAGCCTGCAGCGATTGGCGCGCCACCTGGGCCGTTTGCTGAGCTTGTGCAGACACCTCGTTGATTCGGCCCGCCATCTGCAGCACCGACTCGCCGGTTTCGCGAATCTCGCGCAGCTGTTCGTCGGATGCGGCCAGCAGTTCGGTCGACGTGGCTTCCACCTGCTGTGTGGTTTCGGTCACCCGGCCCACCGTGCCTTGCACCTGAGACACCAGCGTGCGCAGCTCTTCCACGGTGTAGTTCACCGAGTCGGCGATGGCACCCGTGATGTCTTCCGTCACCGTGGCTTGTTGCGTCAAATCGCCTTCAGCCACTGTTTGCAGTTCGTTCATCAGTCGCAAAATGGCGGCCTGGTTCGCGTCGTTGACGCGCTTGGCCTCTTGCTCCTGGCGTTCGGCTTCGAGCCGCTGCGATTCCGCCAGCGCGGCGCGCTGAGCCTGATCGCTCACGTACAGCTTCAGAAAACCGGCACCGCCCGCGGCCATCACCGCGGCGAACAAGATCAGCAGAATCAGGCTGACCCGGCTGAAGCCGGTTTCAGCGCCCAGGCGCTCCTGCACGACTTCCAGGCCTTTGCGCAGCGGTTCGGAGTCGGCAATGATGGACGACTGCGCTTCACGCGCAGACACCAGACCCTGCAGATTGCCCAGAATCGCGCTCGCCTCGGCGCGCGTTTCTTCATATTGCTTCAGCAGCGCCGTCAGGCGCTCACGCGTTTGGGGGTCCTTGGTGCCGGGCAGACGCAGTTCCTGGTTGCCATTGAGCAGGCCGTCGGCGATTTCGCGGAACGAGTTCAAGTCCTTGCCGAGCAGAAACACGGCTTCGGGGCTCACGCCCTCCATGGTCAGGAACTCGTTGGCCGACTTGCCGATGCGCTGTGTCAGCATCACCAACTGGCCCACGGCCGACAGCTCGGCGGCCGGCGCTTCTTGCTGCAGCTTCAGCGAGGACACGGTCTCGGCGGTTTCAAGCAGGTCGGACGACTGGCGGTTGATCGAACGCAGCGCCTTGCCCACCTGGGTCAGGATCTTCTGCTGCGCCATCACGGTCGTCGCGTTCTTCTCGGCGCGGTCGACCAGCGGCAGCAGCGGCGCAAGCGATTCCTGCACTGGCGGGGGTGCCACGTCCAGGCCGTTTTCGCCCTTGGCCAGCCCGCGCACGTTGCGCGCCAGCACCTCGGTACTTTCCTTCACTTCCGGGAAGGCCTGCGCGCTGCCGATCAGGGCCTGCGATACCGACTTCGCCAAACGCTGCGACTGCATCAGCGCCTGGCCGCTGGCGCCCACTTGGGCGGCACCGCGGTTGGCCGCGTTGAGCGAAGAAATCGTCATGGCGACCAAGCCGATCAGGCCCAACAACACCATGGCGCCCAAGACGCGCTGCTGAATCGCGACCGGTTGGTGGCCGATCAGCGGCAGACCGGTACCCGACGTCGCGGTCTCCTTGCCCGAAGACGGCAGACGGGTTTCAGAGAAATCGGCGATTTCCGAAGGCGCAGCCTCGGTGATGATGGAGGAGTCCATGTGCACCGTGCGCGCAGCGGAAGGCGCGATGTCGTCCTCGGCGGGCAGATCCAGAGCGATCACATCGTCCAGCGCCAATGCGGGGTTGCCCAGGTCCATCGCATGCGAGTCGTCGCGACCTTTGCCCATGCCTTTGATTTTGTCCAGGAAGCTCATATGTTCCTCGTCCGTCGTGTCTTCAATGTCATCAGAAAGCCGAGCGCAGACCCGCGCTTCAGCCCGCGATTTTCAAAAATGCCGCTTCATTTGCCAAGGCCGTCAGACTGAGCTCCTGCCACAGCCTGTTGCCTTCGTCACGATAGTGGCCGCCGACAAACGGTGGCCGCGGCTGACCATCGTCAGCCTGCAGATTCAACTGGTCGACGCTGCGCAATCCGGCCAACTTGTCCACCATCACGGCGGTGTTGATGTTGAGGGCCGAATTGAATGCGACGAACCAGGATTGGTCGCGCCCCGGCTCGTTGCCGCGGATGCTCAAAAATCCGGACAGGTCCACCACGCCATGCAAACGACCCCGAAGGTTGGCCACGCCCAGAAACCACCGGTGGGTATAGGGCACCGGCATCGTCGGCGCATAGGGAAAGATCTCGCCCGCCTCTTGCAGCGGGAAAAGAAACCCGTGGCCCCCGCATTCGACGGCCAGCCATGACCTGCCGCGCTCTTGCGAACGCGCGGCCTGCAGCCGTTCGGCCAGGCGGGTTTGGAGCTCGCGCAGTGCTGCTTTATTGGCCATTCATGTGTGCCTGCATGACGCGGGAAAGCCTTCGTCGCGTCTGGGGGTTCGTCAATCGAACGCCTTGATCTTTGCCACCAGTTCATCGGCATCGACCGGCTTGACGATGTAGTCACGGGCGCCTTGGCGCATGCCCCAGACCTTGTCCGTTTCCTGGTTCTTGCTGGTGCACATGATCACAGGCACATCGACGAAGCGCGGGTCGCGCGTGATGGCCCGGGTCAATTGAAAGCCGTTCTGCCCCGGCATCACCACATCCATCAGGATGAGGTCGGGCTTGTCTTCGCCCAACCGGCGCATGGCGTCTTCGCCGTCCTCGGCGGTGCGCACCGAGTAGCCGCGCTTGGTCAGCAGCTCGGACAGATAGTGCAATTCGGTCTTCGAGTCGTCCACCAACAGTATCTTTTTGATCGCCATTGTCACTTCCTCCATCTACCTGACACAGCCGATCAGGACCGTGCCTTGGGTCGTTCCATTCAATGAATCAGTTCGGTCGTCGATGCTGCTCCACCACTTGGAGCAACTGGTCTTTCGTAAAAGGCTTGGTCAGATACGCTTCCGAGCCCACCATGCGTCCACGCGCCTTGTCGAACAGGCCGTCCTTGGAGGACAGCATGATGACCGGCACAGCGGCAAATTTGGGGTTGCGCTTGATGATGGCGCAGGTTTGATATCCGTCGAGGCGAGGCATCAGGATGTCGCAAAAAATCAGGTCCGGATCATGGTCGTTGACCTTGGACAAAGCATCAAAGCCGTCTTCGGCCAACAAGACCTGGTAACCGCCCTGCTTGAGGAAGATCTCGGCACTGCGACGAATGGTGTTGCTGTCGTCTATGACCAGCACCTTGATGCTCGCGACGGCTTCATTGCTCACCGGCTATCTCCTCAACGACTGTCGGTCGGCCAAGTTCGTCATGTCGAACCGGGATCAGATCTGCACCATTTCAAAATCTTCTTTTCGGGCACCGCATTCAGGACAGACCCAGTTCATCGGGACTTCGTCCCAACGCGTACCCGGCTTGATGCCGTGCTCCGGGTCACCTGCAGCCTCGTCGTATGTCCAACCGCAAATCAGGCACATCCATGTCCGCAACTTGCTAGCGTCTTTGCTCACGTTCGGTCTTTAGGCTTCACTACAATGAGCAAAGATTGTAGCGACGCAAAATATCAAAAACACGATAGTTTGTAGGCACATACGCCACATTCCTCACAATTTTCTAGAAGTTGCTGCTCACCAGGCAACTTCTCACGGACACCCCCATGACAACAGATGTCCTTCCCTCCGACCCGGCTGGCGATGCTATCCACGAAGCCCCGGCTCCGGCCTGCGTGATGACCTTCAATGCCAGCGATCCGAGCGGCGCCGGCGGTTTGGCGGGTGACGTCGCAACCATCGCCGCCATGGGCGCGCACGCGCTGCCGGTGGTCACCTCCGTGGTCTTGCGCGACACCGCCGAGGTGTTCGACCACAGCGCGATCGACGCCGACGTGGTGGTCGAGCAGGCCCGCAGCATTCTTGAAGACGTGACCATCGCCGCCTGGAAAGTCGGGTTTCTGGGCTCGGCCGAAGGCGTGAGCGCCGTGGCCGAAGTGTTGTCTGACTATCCTGACGTACCGCTGGTGTCGTACATGCCCAATCTGTCGTGGGTGGAAGAGGACGAGCAGCAGGCCTATCTCGATGCCTTCCGTGAACTGGTGCTGCCGCAGACCGAGGTGCTGGTCGGCAGCCACCAGACGCTGACCGACTTTCTGCTGCCCGACTGGAACAGCGAGCGTCCCGCCTCGCCGCGCGAACTGGCCGTCGCCGCCGCTCAGCATGGCGCACGCTTCGTGCTCGTCACCAGCGTGCCGCTGCCCGACCAGTTCATGGACAACGTGCTGGCGTCGCCGCAGGGTGCCATCACGGGTGAGAAGTTCGAGCGTTTCGAGGTCAGCTTCGTCGGTGCCGGCGACACCTTGTCGGCCTCGCTCGCGGCGCTGCTGGCCTCAGGCAGCGAACTGCACACGGCCGTCGGCGAATCGCTGGCCTTTCTCGACCAGGCGCTGGACGCGGGCTTTCGTCCCGGCATGGGCAATGTGATTCCGGATCGCTTCTTCTGGGCGCTGCCTCCGGGTGAAGAGGGCGAACCTGGCGAAGACCCCGCCGTCGACGACGGCACGCCCAAGGACCCGC
>DASQOS010000154.1:0-2870 GCA_035644375.1 Rhizobacter sp. | reverse complement strand
GCCAGGCGCAGGTCCGACGGCGCGACGGCGTTGCTCTGCCCGCCGAGTTCCTTGCCTCGCACCACGTCCCACAGCTTGAAGCGAACGTCGAAGCGGCCGTCGGCCAGCCGAGTGACCGACCCGGCGACCAGGGCGTCGGCGGTGCGCGAGCGCCACTCGCTCATGTTCGGTTGTGCGGTTTCGTCGAGTTGTGCGGTGGTATCGACACCGCGAAAGATGCCTGCGCGCTCCAGATCGGCGCGAATGATGGCCGAAAGAGCCTGCGTGGTGCGCTCTTCATCGCGAAAGCGCGGAATCGCGATCGGCACCTGGGTCGCGCCCACACCCGAGATTTCAACGCGGAACTGGGCCAGGGCGGGCCCGGCGAGGGCCACGCCGGATGCGGTGGTGAAGGTGCGTCGATTCAGCATGCAGGGTCCTGACCTCTTCTTTTCGGTTTGGTTCAATCGGAATGGTGCCGGCGCACCCGAAAAATCGATTCGGCAAAAGGGGCCGGGCATTGTAGGCAACGGCCCATGGCGCCGCTTGCGCACCACTGATAATGCCCGCCATGACAATTTCCACGCCTCCGTTGAAAGTCCGGCTTGCCTCGCTCGCGATCTACTTCAAGGGCGGTCAATGGGGCATTGGCCTGGCGGCACTGGGTTCGGTGATCAGTGCCGCGACCGAAGCGGCGGTTCCCGCGATGATGAAGCCGCTGCTGGACAGCGGGTTCCAGCGCGGCGTGTTGCCGCTGTGGCTGGTGCCCGTGGCGATCATTGGCCTGTTCGCGCTGCGCGCCCTCGCGGGCTTTTTCGGTCAGTACGGCCTGGCCTGGGCCACCAATCGCGGCGTGCTGGTCATGCGCACCACGATGTTCGACCGCTTGTTGGACGCGGAACCCCAGCTGTTCACGCGGGAGTCGGCCAGCAGCCTGATCAACACGATCGCCTACGAGGTCCAAGGTGGCGCCAACCAACTGGTGTCCTCGGTTCAGACCCTGGTGAAGGATTCGTTGACATTGATCGCCCTGTTGGGCTGGCTGATGTACCTCAACTGGAAACTCACCTTGTTCGCGGGCGTGCTGTTGCCCGCGGTCATGATTGTCATGCGGCTGCTAAGCAAACGCCTGCACCGCGTCGTGGTACAGAGCCAGAAGGCCGCCGACGAGCTGGCATACGTCGTCGAGGAAAACGTGCTCGCCTGGCGCATCGTCCGACTGCACAACGCCGGACCGTCGCAGTCCTCGCGTTTCGCCCGTGTCAGCGATCGTCTGCGCCATCTGTCAATGAAGTCGGTCGTCGCCTCGTCGACGATGACGCCGGCCACTCAGATGCTGGCCGCGATCTCGCTGTCGGCGGTCATCGTCGCGGCTCTGTGGCAAAGCGGACACGGTGACGCCACAGTGGGTGATTTCGTCTCCTTCGTCACCGCCATGCTGATGCTGATCACGCCGATCAAGCACCTGTCCGATGTGGCCGGCTCAGTCACTCGCGGCATGGCGGCGCTGGAACGAGCCCAAGCGCTGATTTCAACGACACCGGCCGAGTCAGGCGGCAACTATGCTCCCGACCGCGCTCAAGGCCATCTGGAGTTGCGGGACGTCACGGTGGCATACCGCGACGGCCAAATGCCGGCGCTCGACGGAGTTTCGATTGAATTGCGCGCCGGCGAGAACGTCGCACTCGTCGGTCCGTCCGGCGCCGGCAAATCGACGTTGGTGAACCTGTTGCCGCGCTTCATTGAACCAAGCTCCGGCGAACTGCTGCTGGATGGCCGACGTCTAGACGAATGGAATGTTCAGGCACTGCGCCGCCAGTTTGCATTGGTCAGTCAGGACGTCGTGCTGTTCAACGACACCGTGGCAGCCAACGTCGCGCTGGGGTCGGACATCGACGTCAAGCGGGTCAAGGACGCGCTGAACGGAGCCAACCTGCTGGACTTCGCCAACGGCCTGCCGCAAGGCATCGACACCGTGATCGGCCACAACGGCCGGGAGTTTTCGGGTGGGCAGCGCCAACGCATGGCGATTGCGCGCGCGATCTACAAAGACGCCGCGATCCTGATTCTCGACGAGGCCACCTCGGCGCTGGATTCCGAATCGGAGCGGCTGGTGCAGCAGGCCATCGAGACGCTGATGCGCGGACGCACCAGCCTGGTCATCGCACACCGGCTGTCGACCATCGAGAAGGTCGATCGGATCATCGTGCTCGATGGCGGCCGTGTCGTCGAGCACGGCACCCATGCCGAACTGCTGGCGCGAGGCGGCCTGTACGCGCGATTGCACGCTTTGCAGTTCCGGAGCGCTTGACCTTGGCGGACTCGGCAAAACGCACGCCACCGACTCGCCGTTGGCTGATCCTGTCCCACGGCTTCAACATGGACGGCCGGGCTGCCAGCCTGACCGTCACCGACAAGATGCCGCACCTGATCGCGGCCGGCATCGAGCCCATCGTGCTGAGCGCCGTGACCGGCGCCCAAGACAGGCGCTTCGAGCACCATCGTCTGTTGCCCTGGGGGCCTTCCGCGCTGCGCTTCGACCTGCGTCACCTGATTGCGCTGCACCTGGGCCGCGGCCTGCGCTACCGGACGCTGATGCTGCTGATCAGCGTGCTGCTTGCGCCTTTCATGGTGATCGAGCGCCTTTGCGTGGGCCTGCGCAACCAATGGTCATGGTCCTTGCCGGCCTTCGTGCGTTCGCTGCAGTTGATGCGGCACAAAGACATCGAACTGGTCTACACCAGCGGTGGCGCGTATTCGGCACACCTGGCCGGCTGGTGGCTCAAACGCCGGCGCAGGGTTTTCTGGATCGCCGAGATCCACGATCCGATCGTGTTTCCCGAGCGGCCCTTGCGCAACCGCGACGACCGCTTCCAAGCGCGGCTCGAGCA
>DASQOS010000153.1:0-2618 GCA_035644375.1 Rhizobacter sp. | reverse complement strand
GGCCCACCAGCACGGCGCCGCTGCCACGGGCAGTTGATCGGCTCAGCTCAAGCAGGTCTTGTTCTTGCCCGTGCGTTTGGCCTCGTACAAGGCCTCGTCGGCGCGCTCCAGTGCGACCTCGATGCGTTCGCCCGGCCGGTAAGCCGTCACGCCGGCCGAGAACGTGACGAACACCTGGCGCTCTTCGTGCATGAACAGCCCGCCGCTCAGCGAGCGTTGCAAGCGGGTCAGAATCTGCTCGCCTTCGGCCGCCGGCGTGTTGGGCAGCAGCACCACGAATTCTTCGCCGCCGTAGCGGGCCACCAGGTCGGTGGGGCGCAAGGTTTGGCTCACCACGTCGGCCAGCGCCTTCAAGGCCTTGTCGCCGACGCCGTGGCCCAGCTCATCGTTCAAGCGCTTGAAGTTGTCGATGTCCAGCAGGCCGACGGACAGCTCGCTGCCGTCTCGTTCCAGGCGTGCGCATTCCGCGTCGAATGCCTGCATCAGGCCGCGCCGGTTGGCGATCTTGGTCAGCTGGTCGGTCGAGACTTCTTCGGACAGCCGAATCAGTTCGGTCTCGAGTTCGACCACGCGTTCAGACAGTTCCGTGGCACGCGAGTGTTCGTATTGCAGCCGCCCCTGGGCCTGGGCCACCACGGTGTGCACGGTGCGGCTTTCCTCGACCATTTCTCGCACCACGCCGGCCAGGCTTTCCAAAGAATCGGCCTTTTCGATGATGTCGGCGTAGCTGCCCAGCTTGTCGTGAAAGCGCCCCGTCTGCGATCCGAGTTCACCCAGCTCGCTGAGCATTTTGGTAATCAGTGCCTTGAGCGAGTCGCGCGCCTGGGTGCGCTCGACCCGCAGCTTGTGTTGCTTCTCGCGCGTCTTGCCGAGCATTTCGCTGACCGAGCGCACGCTGCGCGCCGTGAGGCCGAATTCGATCTCTTGCTGCATGGCCTCGCACTGGCCCTTGGCCCAGCTTTCGTCCTCGCTCAGGTCCACCAGGCTGGATGTCAGCTCTTGGCACAGGCTGCCCAGCTGGTCGATCAGGTAGTGGCGATGCTGCAGCACGCGCGAAGCGCGCTGGCACAGCTGTTCCACTTCGTCTTGCAGCGCCGCTGTCGACCCTTCGGCGGACAGGCGCTGCGTCAGCAGCTTCAACTCGTCGGCCATCTCGGCATGCGGCTCGGGCGCGGGCGGCAAGGCTTGCTGCACGGTGCCGCCCAGGCTGGCCACCAGGCGCCGCCAACCCGGTAACGGATCGGCATTCAGCGAGATCAGCGGAATGGATTCACCCGGCTGCGCGGCAGCCGGAGCGGGTTCGTGGCTCAAGGGCGCGGGCTGGGTCGGGTCGGCCCAGGGATCGGGCGCCGCCGCCTGCAGCACGTCGTCGTCGACCGCGCCTTCGATGGTGTCGCTCTCCCAGCCTGTCACCAGTTGCCCCAGGCGCTGTTGCAGGCGCTGCATGTCGCTGCGGGTACTGGACAGCACACGTTGCAGGCTGTCTTTCTTGCGCGCAGTGGTCCACTGGCGGCCCCCCCGTTGCACGCCGCGGACAATGCGCTCGATCAGGCCGGCCAATGCATTGGCTTCGGCGCTGGAAGCGCCGGACGCTGCGACCGGCGCATCCAGCAGGCGTTCTGCCTGTTCCCAGCGACCCTGCAGCAAGGCGCTGTTCAGGTCGGCCTGGGCCGATTCACCCCCTGCCGCCAGTGCGCGTGCCACCAAGCGTTCGACCACGGGCAGCGCGCCCGTCGGCAGCGCCGGCGGCGCAGCAGCGCCTGCTTCTTGCAGGTAGGCGCGCCGGTAGTTGTCGGGCGTGGGTTCCAGTTTCTCCATCACCAGGCGACGCAGCGCCGCCTTGGCCAATTGGGGAGGCAACGCTTCCGACGAAGCGGCAGCGGCGCGCTGAGACGCCACGCGGGGGGTTTCCATGGGCTCGGTTCGGGGCGTGAACAATACCTGGCGTGACGACGCTCAGGGGGTATAGCGGGTGGCACGTGCCTCGGCGGCTGCGCGCAGCGCATCGGCGGCTTCGACCTCTTCGGCACTGACGATCCAGGTGGCCTTGCGCGGCAACACCGTCTGCTGCAGCCATTGCTCGAGCAAATCGGGCGGCAAGGCCTTGCTGAACAGAAAACCCTGCATCGTCGCGCAGCCCAGCCGGTGCAGCACTTCCATCTGGCGCATGTTCTCGACGCCTTCGGCCACCACGCGCAGCCCCAGCGAACGGGCCAGTGCAATGATGGCCGTGACCACGGCCGAGCTTTGTGGCGTCATGCCCAGATCGCGGATGAACGAGCGGTCGATTTTCAGCTCGCTGATCGGCAGGGTGGTGAGATAAGCCAGCGACGAATAGCCCGTGCCGAAGTCGTCGATCGAGATTTCGACACCGATTTCGTTCAACCGGTGCAGCGCCGGAATGACGTTCTGCAAATCCTTCATCAGCCCGGTCTCGGTGATCTCGAGCTCGATGGCGTTGTGCGGCACGCCATAGGTGGTCACGGCCTGGTGGATGTTCTCGACCAGGTCGGTGCGCTCGAACAGGCGGTTCGGCAGGTTGACGGCGATCGAACTGGCAAACCCGAAGTTGTCTTGCCAGATGCGGGCCTGGCGCGCGGCTTCGCGAATCGCCCACT
>DASQOS010000152.1:0-2098 GCA_035644375.1 Rhizobacter sp. | reverse complement strand
CCGCGCCGCAACCCAAAGCCGGGCTGTGAAGCGTTCTGTGCCCTGGGTGTGCCCATGTCAGGCCCTGCGCCAAAAGAAAACCGTAACCGGGGCAAAACCCCGGGCGGGTGTTGATTTTGGGGCTTCCCCCGACGCGGATGGGTACGATTCGGTGAGGTATGTCGCCGCCCGCCGATCTGCCTGGTCTGCCACGTGCCGAGTTGGAAGCTCTGGTCGTGAAACTGCTCGGCGAGATGGCCGATCTCAAGGGTGTTGTGGCGGCGCAGCGCGATGAGATCGCGCGACTGAAGGGGCTGAAAGGCCGCCCGGTCATCAAGCCGAGCGGCATGGAGAAAGGGACGGAGCCGAAGCCCGGCGGCAAACAGGCCAAGCGCCGCGGCCGTGGCAAGGTCACGCCGCGGGTCACGCTCGAGAGCAAGGTGCTGCGGGCGGCGGCGGTACAGGCAGGATCGCAGTTCAAGGGCTACGAGCCGTACCAGGTGCAGGACCTGGTGCTGTCCGCCCGCGTGGTGCGCTACCAGCGCGAGCGCTGGTTGATACCGACGGGCGAGACGATCGTGGCGCCGCTGCCCGGCGGTATCCGCGGCCATTTCGGGCCGGAGCTGCGGCGCTTCGTGCTGATGCAGTACCACCAGGGGCAAGTGACGGTCGAACGTCTGGTCACACAACTGCAGGCGATCGGCATCAGCATCTCCAAGCGGCAGGTCATGCGCCTGTTGATCGACGGGCAGGACGACTTCCTGGACGAGACCCGCGAGGTGCTGCGCGCCGGGCTGGCGACGGCGGAGTGGGTGACGGTGGACGACACCGGTGCGCGCCACCGTGGCGCCAACGCGGTCTGCACGCAGATCGGCAATGACAGCTTCGCCTGGTTCGGCACTACCGGCAGCAAGAGCCGGCTGAACTTCCTCGACCTGCTGCGCGCGGGCCACACCGACTATGTGATCAACGATGCCGCGCTCGACTACATGCGTGAGCATGCCCTGGCCGGACCGGTCGTCCAGCAACTGTCGGCGCATCCGCAGCGGCGATTTGCCGACCAGGCCGCCTGGACGCGCCATCTTGAGCAGCTTGGCATTGCCGGCCTGCTGGTGACCCCCGATCCGGTGCGCGTCGCCACCGAAGGCGCGTTGTGGGGGGCGGTCGCCGCGCACGGGTTCCTGTGCGAGGCAGTGGTGGTCAGCGACGATGCCGGCCAGTTCGACATCGGCGCGCACGCGCTATGCTGGATCCATGCCGAGCGGCTGGTGCACAAGCTTGACACCTTCACCGATGCGCAGCGCGCCGCCCAGCAGCACGTGCGCGGGCTGATCTGGTGGTTCTATGCCGACCTGAAGGCCTACCGGCTCGATCCCACGCCGCGCCGACGCTGGGAGTTGCGCGCCCGCTTCGACCGCATCTTCCAGCGCCACACGGGCTTCGCCACGCTCGACCGCCTGCTGCAGCGGCTATTCGCCAACAAGGCCGAACTGCTGATGGTGCTCGATCACCCTGAGATCCCGCTGCACACCAACGGCTCGGAAAACGACATCCGCTGCCAGGTGACCAAGCGCCACGTCAGCGGTGGAACCCGCACCGATGTCGGCCGCGATTGTCGCGACGCATTCCTCGGGCTCGCCAAGACCTGCCGCAAGCTCGGCGTCGCGTTCTGGGACTACCTGGGCGCGAGACTTGGTGTCTCAGGCAGCCCCGTCGTCCCGCACCTGCCGGACCTCATCCGCCGTCGTCCGGCGCCAGCCTGACACCCCGCCGCCCGGGGTTTTGCCCCGGTTACCTGTATTGGCGCTAATCGGGTGGTCCATCGCGCGCAGCGCCACCGCCAGCTTCTCGCGGCTCTTGGACACCCACAGCAGCGGGCGCATTGGGTCGCCCATGGTTGCCGGCTCCACCAACCGGTGGAGATCCTCAAGCACCGTCGGGTCCGCCTTGCTCGAAAGCGGCCGGCCGGCACCTTTGCGCCGGATCCGGGCCGTGGTCGAGGACGTAGCAACGAGATCCTTCGCGCCGCGAATGATCGTGCTGCGCGCAACACCGGTCGCCCGAAACACGGCGGCCGTTCCGCCATAGCCCGCCGCAGCCTTCTCTGATGCGACAAACA
>DASQOS010000151.1:0-2732 GCA_035644375.1 Rhizobacter sp. | reverse complement strand
CGCGCGGCGGCTCGGCGCGGGACGGACCGGAAAGCGTCATGCTGCCACGTTGCCGGCCGTCGAGAGCCTGCTCGTCCGTGCAACGCGCGCACCGACCAGCGAGGCCGACAGCACACCGAGGCACAACGTGGCGGCTGCGCCATAGAAAATGCCGCGCGCAAGGCCCCGGTCCAGCAGCATGCCGAAGACCGGTGTCGCCAGCGCGAAACTCAGATCGAGCGCCGAGTACACCGTGCCGTAGACGCGGCCGGTGGCGCCGGGCGGTGCGGCACGCTTGATCAGCATGTCGCGCGACGGGCCGGCCAGGCCGGTACCGAACCCGGCCAGCACGGCCGCGACTGCGGCCAGATGCCCTGGCAGCCAGCCGCTGCCCACCAGGCACAGCAAGGCTGCGCCGCAGAGCAGGCAGCTGCCGATCACACGCTCCAGCCGCTCGGCGCCCGCCGTCAGGAAGCCGCCGACCGCGATGCCCGCGGCGCCGCACAGCATGTAGCCCGTCACCACCATCACCGTGACCGACAGGGGCAAACCGTACAGGTTTTGCAGCGCAGGGCTGCCATAACTTTGCATGGCGCCCATCGCACAAGTCGACCAGAAGAAAAACGAAAAGCACAACCACACCGACGGCAAACGCAGGAACGCCATCGGATGTTCTGAGACCGGCGCGGCGGCCGTTGCCTTGTCGAGTGTGTCGCGCCCCAAGACCGCCACGCGATCGTCGATGGCCTCGCGCTTGCACCACAGCACGCCGATGACCAGCAGCGCCCATGCCGCCATGCCCGCTGCGCCCATGCGCCACGATCCGGTAAACGCCACCACGGTGGCCAGAAACGCCGGTGACGCCGCCCATCCCAGATTGCCGGAGATGCCATGAGCAGAAAACGCGTGACCGAGGCGCGGCAACGACACGCGCTTGTTCAGGATCGTGAAGTCCACCGGATGAAACGGCGAATTGCCGAGACCCGCCAGCGCGGCGGCCAGTGCCAGCCCCGCGTAGCCCTGTGCGGTGGCCGCGGCGAGTGCCGACAGGACAAAGCAGCCGAGCGCGGCGAACAACACGGGACGCGCCCCAACCCGATCCACCAGAAAGCCGGCCAAGGCCTGCCCGATGCCCGAGATCACGAAGAAGGTCGACACCAAAAAGCCGAGCTGCGAGTAGCTGAATCCGAAGTCCCGGATGAACAGCGGAAACAGCGGCGGCAGCAGCATGTGAAACGAATGCGAGGTGCCGTGCGCCAAGGCCACCAGCCCGATGGTTCGGGCGTCTTGCCGCAGTGGCATATCAGCTTGAGCGATGGAGGTCATCGGTGCAATTCTGCTGCACATCGAAGACGCCCCGGTCACGGCGAAAGGAAAATCGGACCGCCGGGTTTCTGGCGCCGTGCATTCCGCCCCCGCCAGCCGCTGGTTTTGGGTAACAAGGTGTTGCACCCGCGGCCTCGGACCCCCCTGTTTGAAGTCGATTGGATGGCACGATTTTCGCCACCCGGGCCTGAGCGCATCTGTTTCGTTGCAACAGGGGATTTAAGGGGCCTGCGCGAACCCCGCCGCGGCAAACCGTGTCCAAAGTAGGGGATGACCAAGTGCCGATGGCACCGTAGACTTCCATTGGCCCACGCTCACGGTCAACACAAGACAGGAAACAGACATGCTCACTTCTTTGTTCGGTGACCTTCGCAACATTCGGAAAACCGGTCGGGATGACTCGTCTGAGCGCAATGAAGGCTTTGCAGCCACGACCATCCTGGAGAGCGTGGCCACCGAGGTCACCCCGCGCGGCCAGATGGTCGACAGCCACTTGGTCAATCTGGTGGTCAGCGGTTCGCCTGCACAGGCGATGCGCGAGCACTTTGCCGCGACGCGGGCGGACCTTGAAACCGCGACCCGCATGATCTCGCTGTTCGATCCCACCGGCATCTGGGCCGGGTCGGTGATCAAGGCCTTGTCCGACGCCAGCGGTCGCCCGATCGAGCGGCTGGACCTGCGCGAGCAGGGCACGCTGCGCACCCTGGCGATGATCGAACGGACCACGCTCGAGCGGCGCAACGAAGATGCACTGCGCATCTACCACGCGGATGTTCGTGCCCCCGGTGCTGGCAGCGCCGCCGTGCCTTTCGCGCTGATGGAGCGCAGCCACATGACCGCCGTCATCGTCGGCGCCATGGGGCCCCACGCCGTCGACGACATGTTGCGCATGCTGCAAAGCGCCGTTCAGCAACCCAACTGGCGCTGCCCTACGCTGCTGTTCATGCTGCCGCCCAACGCCGTGTGGATCGCCAATCGCATCGGCATGATCGCGTGGCCGCCACGTTTGCGCGTGCAGGTGCTGAACGAGGCGCTGACCAGCGCTTCCGCCGTATGGAACGCCCTGCTCGGCATATGGAACCGCGTCAAGCTGGAGCCGACCTGGACGCCAGCCGAGGCAGATCCGTCGCAGGGGCTGGCAGGCTTCCAGATCAAGGTGGCCGATCTGTCGCCGGCACCCGATGACATCGTGATTGCCGCCAAGCCGTCCGCACGGCAACGCCCCTCGCTGGAACCGGCGCTGGCCAACCAGGCCGTGGCCACCATCGCGGGGCTGGAAGGCGTGCTGGGCTGCGCGGTGGTCGACTCGTCGACCGGGCTGATCCTTGCGCAACAGGTGCGCGAAGACCAACCCGAGTCGCTCGGCATGGCCGCCGCCGCGGGCACTCAGCTGCTGCGTGCGCACCAGCATGCCTCGCGCGACCTGG
>DASQOS010000150.1:0-3094 GCA_035644375.1 Rhizobacter sp. | reverse complement strand
ACGCGCCGCACCTGACGTTTGCGCGCAAGGGCGTGCGTTATGGTTCGACGCCGCTGTTCGACCACATGGCCATCGATGGCCTGGAGGACGCCTACGACCGCACGCCCGGCGGCGGCCGCGCGATGGGTTCGTTTGCCGAAGATTGCGTGGCCAAGTATGGGTTCACGCGCGAGATGCAGGACGCCTTTGCCGTCGCTTCGACGCAGCGCAGCCAGCGCGCCAACGAAGACGGCAGCTTTGCATGGGAGATGGCACCCGTGATGCTGCCCGGCAAGGCCGGCGACAGCGTGGTCCGGCGCGACGAACAGCCCTTCAAGGCCAGGCTCGACAAGATTGCATCGCTCAAACCGGCGTTCAAGAAAGATGGCACCATCACGGCCGCCAATGCATCGAGCATTTCCGATGGCGCCGCGGCGTTGGTGTTGATGCGCGAAAGCGCTGCGCTGCGGCGCGCTTGCCAGCCGCTGGCGCGTATTCGCGGGCATGCCCTGCATGCACAGGCGCCGGCGTGGTTCAGCACCGCGCCGGTGGGCGCCATCGACAAGCTGCTGAAGAAGTGCGGATGGACCGCGAACGATGTGGATCTGTGGGAAGTGAACGAAGCCTTCGCCGCGGTGACAATGGCGGCGATGAATGAATTCAAGCTGTCACACGAGATCGTCAATGTGCACGGCGGGGCGTGCGCGCTGGGCCACCCCATCGGGGCCAGCGGTGCGCGCATCGTCGTCACGCTGCTGGGTGCCCTGCGCAAGTATGGCAAGAAGCGCGGGGTGGCGGCCTTGTGCATCGGTGGCGGAGAGGCCACGGCGCTGGCATTGGAAATTGCCTGAGAGAGCCTGAGAGAAGAACTTGAACAGTCATTTGATCCATGTGGGCGAGCACATCAGCAAGGAACTGCGCTATTCGCACGAGGACATCGCCCAGTTCGCACGCATCACCTTCGACCAGAACCCCTTGCACCGCGATGTGGACCTGGCCAAGCGCGTCGGTTTCGGCGAAGTCATTGCCACCGGACAACAGACGTCGTCCATCATGATGGGCTTCATGGCGACGCATTTCTCGCGCAGCGACGCAGCCGTGAAGCGCGAACTGCTGTGCCTGAACTTCAATTTCTCGTACAAGCTGCCGGTGTTTCCGGAACGCGACCTGCTGCTGCGCTGGAAAGTCACCTCGGCCACCTGGAACAGCAAGCTGGGTGGCATGCTGGCGCTGTTGGACGGCGACGCGACCATGCGCAACAGCACGCCATCGGTCATCGGCCGCGGCACGATACTGGTCAAAGAGTTGGTTTGAATCCGGCGCCGACGGCAGGTCGGCGCGGCGCTTCAGAGTGGAACGACGGAGAACGCATGCCTGCACTGACCTCCCAGCTGAACCCGCGCTCCGACGACTTCAAAACCAATGCCCGTGCCATGTGCGCACTGGTGGCCGAGCTGAATGCCAAGCTCGCCAGCGCCTCGCTCGGTGGCGGCGAAGTCCCCCGCGCCAAGCACGTTTCGCGCGGCAAGCTGCTGCCGCGCGACCGCATCGACAGCTTGCTCGACGGCAGCACGCCGTTCCTCGAACTGGCGCCGCTGGCTGCGCTGAACCTGTACGACAACCAAGCGCCGGGCGCCGGTCTCATCACCGGCATCGGGCGTGTGTCGGGCGTCGAATGCATGGTGGTCTGCAACGACGCCACCGTCAAAGGCGGCACCTACTACCCGATGACGGTGAAGAAACACCTGCGGGCGCAAGAGATCGCGCAGGCCAACCGCCTGCCCTGCATCTACCTGGTGGACAGCGGCGGCGCCAACCTGCCGAACCAGGACCAAGTGTTCGCCGATCGCGAGCACTTCGGGCGCATCTTTTTCAACCAGGCGCAGATGAGCGCCCTGGGCATTCCGCAGATCGCGGTGGTGATGGGTTCTTGCACGGCAGGCGGTGCCTACGTGCCTGCGATGAGCGACGAATCGATCATCGTCCAGGGGCAGGGCAGCATTTTCCTTGCCGGTCCGCCGCTGGTCAAAGCGGCCACCGGCGAGGTGGTCAGCGCCGAAGAGCTGGGCGGTGGCGATGTGCACACGCGCCTGAGCGGCGTGGCCGACCACCTGGCCAACGACGACCGCCATGCGCTGGCGATCGCGCGCGCCTGTGTGGCGCATCTCAACTGGCGCAAGACACCGCATGTGCAGTTGAGCGTGCCGCGTGAGCCCTTGTTCGATGCCAGCGAGTTGCACGGCATCGTGCCGCTGGACACGCGCAAGCCCTATGACGTGCGCGAGATCATTGCGCGGCTGGTCGATGCCAGCGAGTTCGCCGAGTTCAAGGCGCGCTACGGCGCCACGCTGGTCACCGGCTTCGCGCACATCGAAGGCATGCCGGTCGGCATCGTCGCCAACAACGGCGTGCTGTTTTCGGAGGCGGCGCAGAAGGGCGCGCACTTCATCGAGCTGTGTTGCCAACGCAAGATTCCGCTGGTGTTTTTGCAGAACATCACCGGCTTCATGGTGGGTCGCAAGGTCGAGAACGAAGGCATTGCCAAGCACGGTGCCAAGATGGTCACCGCGGTGGCCACAGCCCAGGTGCCCAAGTTCACGGTCGTCATCGGCGGCAGCTTCGGCGCCGGCAACTACGGCATGTGCGGCCGCGCCTTCGACCCGCGCTTTCTGTGGATGTGGCCCAACGCGCGCATCTCGGTGATGGGTGGCGAGCAGGCCGCCAGCGTGCTCGCCAGCGTGCGGCGCGACGGCATCGAAGCCAAGGGCGGGCAGTGGAGCGCGGAAGCCGAAGCCGCTTTCAAGCAGCCGGTGCGCGAACAGTTCGAGCAACAGGCGCACCCGTATTACGCCACCGCGCGCCTGTGGGACGACGGCCTGATCGATCCCGCCGACACGCGGCGCGTGCTGGCACTGGGCCTGAGCGCGAGCCTGAACGCACCGATTCCTGAGGCCAAGTTCGGGCTCTTCCGCATGTGAGACCGCGGCGCGCTGATGTACAACCGTGTGCATGGCGATCGGCTTGATTTCTTCACGATGAACGGCGAACTGCACAGGTTCACGCTGGCCGGCGACAGGCTCTGCGGCACGGGCGCAGAGCCTGATCCGGCGTGGGC
>DASQOS010000149.1:0-2725 GCA_035644375.1 Rhizobacter sp. | reverse complement strand
ACGACGAGTTGCCGCTGGCCGAGGTAGCGCGTGCACTGGAAGTCGGCTTCGAGACCGCGAAGACACGGCTGCGCTACGCGATGAGCAAGCTGCGGACTTGCATGGGGGCGTACCTGGCGCCGCTGCAGGGAGACGCGTCATGACGACGGAAGAGCAGCGCGATGCTCACCTGCGCGAAGCACTTCGTCATGCGCCGGACGCCAAGGTCGGGCCGGCGCCGGCGCTCAGTGCATTGATCCTCAACGAGGCGCGCGCCAAGGTGCGCAGCGGTGCAGCCAGCGCCCGACCGAAACGGCTCGGCATCGGACGCCTATGGGACTGGCTCGGCAGCCCCTTCTTCGCGACCGGTCTGGCCGGTGTGATGGCCGCCACCCTGGTCGGCCTGATGTGGTGGGAGCGCCCGATGGACGAAGCTCTGCCGCCGCGGCCCGACGTGGCGGCAACAGCGGCCAAGGCGTCTGTGCCCGCGCCAGCCTCAGAGGCTGCCTCGGCAGAACCTGTGCCAGCGCGAGCACCTGCCACTGCCCCCGCCGAAGCAAAGAAGCGGGCCAAGGCGGAAGCAGAAGCAGCGCCGCAATTCACGCCTCGGCAGCAGGTGCCGGCGCAGTCCCCGGTCACCGCATCGGTGCCCGAAGCGCCTGCCCGCGACGCGGCGCCATCCGTCCCTGCGGCTGCGGCACCGGCAGCCGAACCACCACGCCGCGGTGCCGCGGCAGATGCGCCGTCGTCGTCGGCCAACGCCTGGGCCAAACGGTCGGGGCAGCAGGCTGCCGATGCCAGCCGCGCGACCGGCGGGCCGGTGGCGCAAAGTTTTCGCGAACAAAGTGCCTCCGGCGCTGTGGCCGAGCCGCTGCGCGAGCGCCGCGACGCGTTCGCCGCGCCGACCTTGCGCCAACTGCGCAGCCTGGTCTCGGCCGAACCGGCACGCTGGACCTGGCAGCGCGGCGACGAGAGCGCGGCCCACGCGGTGAACGATGCCCTGCTGGCCTGGCTGGCGCAATTGGACGTGGCGGCGGGCGACGCGTGGCAGCCGGCATCGAGCGGGCCGACACCGCCCCGAAGCCTGCAGCTGCTGCGCGACGGCCGCGTGCTGCACAGCTTCGGCCTGGGCGCCGATGGCCTGAGCTGGCAAGGCCCGGACGGCCAGCGCCAAGCCGCAGTGCCCGGCGCCGCATTGCAAAGCGCGCTGGATCGGCTCATGCCCTGACATCGCCGCAGCTCTGCGGCCTGCGCGTGACGCGCCCCGCCGCTATCATGTTCGGTTTGGCCCGCGCCTCGATGTCTTCCCGCTCTTCTTCACGCCCTCCCGCCAAATCCGCCGCTGAAGAGGCTTCGATCGAAGCCCCGATGATCCGCGTACGCGGCGCGAGAACGCACAACCTGAAGAACATCGATCTCGACATCCCGCGCAACCAGCTGGTCGTGATCACCGGCCTGAGCGGTTCCGGCAAGTCGAGCCTGGCGTTCGACACGCTGTATGCCGAAGGCCACCGCCGCTACGTCGAAAGCCTGAGCGCCTACGCGCGGCAGTTCCTGCAATTGATGGACAAGCCCGATGTCGACGTGATCGAGGGGCTGAGCCCGGCGATCAGCATCGAGCAGAAGGCGACCTCGCACAACCCGCGCTCGACGGTCGGCACCGTCACCGAGATCCACGACTACCTGCGCCTGCTGTATGCACGTGCCGGCACACCTTACTGCCCGGAGCACCATGTGCCGCTGCGCGCGCAGAGTGTCAGCCAGATGGTCGATGCCGTGCTGGCGCTGCCGGCGGACACACGGCTGATGGTGCTGGCGCCGGTGGTGCGCGACCGCAAAGGCGAGTTCGGTGATTTGTTTGCCGACATGCAGGCGCAAGGCTTTGTGCGCTTTCGGGTCGACGGCACGGCGGTCGAAGCGGCGGATCTGCCGAAGTTGAAAAAATCGGAGAAGCACGACATCGACGTCGTGATCGATCGCATCAAGGTGCAAGACGGTTTGCAGCAACGTCTGGCCGAAAGTTTCGAGGCGGCCTTGCGCATCGCCGAAGGCCGGGCGATGGCGCTCGAAATGGATTCGAGCCGTGAACACCTTTTCAGCAGCAAGTTCGCCTGCCCGATCTGCAGCTACAGCCTGAGCGAACTGGAGCCGCGCTTGTTTTCGTTCAACTCGCCGGTGGGTGCCTGCCCGACCTGCGACGGGCTCGGGCTGGTGACGGACTTCGATGCCGAGCGTGTCGTCGCGTTCCCGTCGCTCAGCCTGGCCAGCGGTGCCGTCAAGGGCTGGGACCGGCGCAACGGCTACACGTTCTCGATGCTGGAGAGCGTGGCCAAGCACTATGGCTTCGACATCGAGGCAGCGTTCGAAGACCTGCCCAAGAAAGCCAGGAACGTGTTGCTGTACGGCTCGGGCACCGAGGACGTGGCCTTCGTCTACGAAGCCGAAGGCGCCAAGGGCAAGACGCGCAGCGTCAAACGCCTGCACCCGTTTGAAGGGATCATCCCGAACCTGCAGCGCCGCTACCGGGAAACCGACTCCGCCGCGGTGCGCGAAGACCTGGCGCGCTACCAGTCGTCGCAGCCCTGCCCCGATTGCGGCGGCGCCCGCCTGCGGCGCGAGGCGCGCAACGTGTTTCTGCAGGGCAAGGGGGTTGAACCGGGCGAGCCGATCTTCCAGGTCGAGCACTTCACCTTGGCCGAGTGCCTGGCCTACTTCGAGGCCTTGCAACTCGAGGGCGCCAAAGCCG
>DASQOS010000148.1:0-5209 GCA_035644375.1 Rhizobacter sp. | reverse complement strand
CGGCACCAGCGGCAATGCGGCGCTTGCGTGTGGCCTTGAGCAACTGGGGTTTGCGTCGCTCCAACGGCGTCATGGAATTGATGATGCCTTCCATGCGCCGCACGTCGCGTTCCGCGCGGTCTATGTCGGCCTGGCCGAGGTTCGCGGCCTTGCCTGTCATCTGCGCAGGCAGCTTGTCCATCAGCCCGGACAAGCCGCCCATTTTCTTCATCTGGCCGATCTGCGACAGAAAATCATTGAGATCGAATGAATCGCCCGATTTCAGCTTGTCGGCCAGCTTCTGTGCGGCAGCGACGTCAACGCCTTTTTGAACTTCTTCGACCAGCGCAACGATGTCGCCCATGCCCAGAACGCGTCCCGCATGGCGCTGTGCATCGAACACCTCCAGGCCGTCGATTTTCTCGCTGGTGCCGGCAAACTTGATCGGCACGCCAGTGATCTGCCGTACCGACAGTGCCGCACCGCCGCGCGAATCGCCATCGATCTTGGTGAGCACGATGCCGGTCAACGGCAGGGCGGCGTTGAATGCCTTGGCCGTGTTGATCGCGTCCTGGCCTTGCATCGCGTCGACGACGAACAAGGTTTCCACCGGATTGAGCGCAGCATGCAGTTCGGCGATCTCCTTCATCAGCACGTCGTCGATCGCCAGCCGGCCGGCGGTGTCGACCAGCAACACGTCGAAGTAATGGCGGCGCGCGTGGTCCAGCGCCGCCAGTGCAATGTGGACCGGCTTGTTGTCCTTGCTGGAAGGGAACCATTTCGCTCCAGCCTGCTGGGTGACCAGCTTCAGCTGCTCAATGGCGGCCGGCCGGTACACGTCGGCCGACACGGTGAGCACTTTTTTCTTGCGCTTGTCGATGAGGTGCTTGGCCAGCTTGGCGGTGGTCGTGGTCTTGCCGGCGCCCTGCAGGCCGGCCATCAGAATCACCGCCGGGGGTTGTGCCACCAGGTTGATGTCGGACACGCCTTCGCCCATCGTGGCCGCCAGCTCGCGGTTGACGATGCCGATCAGGGCTTGTCCCGGGGACAGCGAACCGACCACTTCGGCACCAAGTGCTTTTTCTTTCACCCGCGCAATGAAGTCGCGCACCACGGGCAGCGCCACGTCGGCTTCCAGCAAGGCCATGCGCACCTCGCGGAGCATGACTTGCACGTTGTCTTCGGTGATGCGTGCCTGGCCGCGCATCGTTTTCACGAGGCGACTCAGACGGTCGGTGAGGGTGGTGGCCATGGGCGCGGCGCGACCCGTGTGCGGGGCACGCGAAAGTACACTGTGGCCATGATTTTATCGTTGGGCTCTTCGAGTGCCTTCAATACACCGGCCACGATGGCGCTGTGGGTACCGACCGTGGTGGCTTGGGTCGGCTACGCCGCGGCGGCCCTGCCCGGTGACGAGAACGCGACTTGGCCTAGGCGCGCCTTGCTCATCGGGTGGCTGGCCCACGCCGTGGCGATCTTCATCGACATGGCCGGTATCGGCAGTCCGCTGCCGGGTGCGCGTTTTGGGTTTGCGCCGGCCTTGTCGGCCACCTTGTGGCTGGTGCTCGCGGTGTACGCCGTCGAAAGCCGCTGGGTTCCGCTGCCGGGCGTTCGGCGCACGCTGGCCGCGCTGGGTGTCGTGGCGGTGATGCTGGCGGCATTGTTCCCCGGAGAATTCCGTCCGCAGGCCACATCGCCCTGGGCCCCGCTGCACTGGGCGCTGGGCATTGCGTCTTACGGGCTGTTTGGCGCGGCGGTGCTGCATGCAGCGATGCTCGATGCGGCTGAGCGCCGCATGCGCGTGAAGGGCCAGGCCAGTGCGCCGCCCGCCGCAGGCGTTCCACTGCTCAGACTGGAACGGCTGACGTTCCAGTTTGTGAGCGCAGGGTTTGCTTTGCTCTCGGCGACTTTGCTGCTCGGTTGGTGGCACGCGAATCCATGGCGCTGGGACCACAAAACAGTGTTCTCGGTGCTGGGATGGCTGGTGTTTGCAGCTTTGCTGATGGGGCGCCAGACCTTGGGCTGGCGCGGACGGCGCGCGATTCGCGGTCTGTATGTGGGGGCCGCATTGCTGCTGCTGGCCTATGTGGGGTCGCGGTTCGTGCTCGAGGTGGTGCTGCAGCGTGCGGCGATTTGAGGGCGGGCGATGAAGTTTCTTGTGCTGGCGCTGATCGTCTTCGTGGTGTTGTGGCTGGTGCGCAGTGCGCGCCGGCAAGACCTGGATCGGCCAACAGACTCACCCGGGACAGCATCGCGCCCGCGCCATGAAGAGATGGTGGCTTGCGCACAATGCGGCATGCATTTGCCTTTCAGCGAAGCGCTGCCCGGCCGAGGCGGCATGTTCTGCGGTGAACCTCACCGTCTCGCTTTCGAAAAGGCGCATGCCGACCGATGACCGACGGCACGAGCTCAACAGAACGCCGGCGTCACGAGCGCCGGGCGGCACCACGCCGGCCGCGGCCGGCGGATGAGTCATGGTTTGGCGCGTTGGGCGTCGACGGCGATCCCGCCATGACGGAGGACGATGCCGGCGATCAAGCCGAATCCCATTTCGACGGCAATTGGCAAACTGCCGGCGAGACCGAAAACGACTCGCGATTCCTGACCCGGCAGGCGCATCGCCTGATCCGGTCCGGGATGACCGCATTTCAGCGCATTTACAGCGCCTTCATCGCCGCACGCGCGGCGCTCGGAACGGCGCTGATTGCCACCTTGGCCGTGGCAAGCGTGTTCGGGGTCAAACCGCCGCTGTCGGTCATTGCGATCAGCGTGGCCTATGCCGTGCTGACCTTGTCGATGTGGGCCTTGCCCCGCCTGCGTCCAGCGGCGGCGCCGAACGCATTGGCGCGGTTGCGCAGCCCGCAGTGGATCGCCACCATCGGCGTGGACATCGTTTGCTTTACCGCTTTGCATCTGTTGTCACCATCCGCCTCGCTCAATTATGTCGCCCTGCTGGTATTGCCGGTGCTGATGACCGGTGTGTTGACGCCGCGTCTGATGGCCTTGGCCACCGCCGCGATCGTCACCTTGGCCCTGCTGGGCATTGCGCTGTTGGGTGTGGCGGCCGGTGGCGACATCACCCAACTGATGACGCAGGCCGGTCTGGCCGGAAGCGGATTTTTCGTCATCACCCTGCTGGCAGGCGAACTGGCGGGCCGGCTGGCGCGCGAGGAACTCACGGCCAAGGGCAGCCTGGAACTGGCTCGACAGCAGGCGCAGCTCAACCGGCTGGTGATCGAAGAGATGCAAGAAGGCGTGCTGGTGGTCGACCGGCGCGGCAGGGTGCGGGCCGCCAATCCCGCGGCGCGCAGGCTGCTGGCGCCGGAGGGCATGTACCGCGAGGCGCCGTTCCAGCTGCGCGGCATCGGGGCCTGGGGTGCGCTCGTCAAATCGGTTGAACGTGCTTTCGCCGAAGCGACCTGGCCCGAGGCCGGACGGGATGTGCTGCTGAATTTTGAATCCGTGCCGGCGCGGACCTTGCGCGTGCGCATGCGCTTCACACGCCGCCGCGAGCCCAAGGCCAGTGAAGAACTTTGCGTGCTGTTTCTGGAAGACGTGCGCAGCATGCAAGCGCGTACGCGACAGGAAAAGCTGGCGGCGATGGGGCGCGTGTCGGCCGGCATTGCGCATGAAATCCGCAACCCGTTGGCCGCCATTTCCCAAGCCAACGCGTTGCTGTCCGAAGACGCCACCACCGCCAGCCAGCGGCAACTGACGCGCATGGTCACCGACAACGTCGAGCGCCTCAAGCGCATCGTGGACGACGTGATGGAAGTGGCGCCGGGTGAGGTTCAAACCCCCGGAGTGATCGATGCGAGCATGCTGGTGGCGGCGGTGTGCAGCGAATGGGCGCGCACCTCGGGTGTTGCCTTGGGCGAGCAAAGCATTTTGCAGGCACAGGTGCCCAACGAGTCGTTGGGCGTGCTGTTCGATGAAGAGCACTTGCGTCGCGTGTTGATCAACCTGCTCGACAACGCCTCTCGGCATGCCAGCAAGGCGCCGGGGGCGGTGCTGTTGCGCCTGTATGCCAAGGACGACACCCACGCGGCATTGAGTGTGGCCAGCGACGGCGAACCCATTCCGTCTGAAGTCGAACGCTATTTGTTCGAGCCTTTCTTCTCGACGCGCAGCCGTGGCACGGGTTTGGGTCTGTATATTTGCCGCGAACTGTGCGAACGTTCGGGCGCACGCATCGACTACCGGCTGCGTGCAGCCGCTGAGCGAAACCGCAACGAGTTCTCTGTGGCGATGCGCCGCCAGGCCTTGCCCGCGAATGAGGCCATGGAGGCCAGATTGCATCTGACGTCATGAGACATCAAACCTTGATTTGTACCGATGCGAATTCCAGTCGAGGAGCCGCCGAATGAAGGCCTCAGCCGCTGCGTCGTCATGACTTCTCCTGCTCATTTCAGCCTGCTCGTGGTCGACGACGAGCCCGATCTGCGGACGCTGTATGAACTGACGCTGTTGCGTGAGGGCTATGACGTGGAAACCGCCGGCACGCTGGCCGATGCCTTGCTGCATTTGAAAGACCGGACCTACAGCGCCGTGATCACCGACATGCGCCTGCCCGACGGTACCGGGCTCGACCTGCTGCGGCGGCTCGAGGAAACCGGCCGGCGCGAAAAGGCGATCGTCATCACGGCCTACGGATCGTCCGAAAACGCGGTGGAAGCGCTCAAGGCCGGTGCTTACGATTACCTGACCAAGCCGGTGGATTTGAAGCAGTTCCGTGCGGTGGTGGCCTCGGCGCTCGGGCGCAGCGCGGCAACGGTGCCCACGATCGTGCCTTCCAGCCTGCCGTCCGAGAACGGGCCGTCGCCTGCGCCGGTGAGGGTTGTCGCAGCGGCAGTGCCGGTTCTGGTCAGTCAGGCGCTGAGCCGCATGGCGGGCCAGTCGATGGCGATGCAACAGGTGCGCGCACTGGTCGACAAAGTGGCGCGCAGCATGGCGCCGGTCTTGGTGAGCGGCGAGTCGGGTACCGGCAAGGAATTGGTGGCGCGGGCCATTCACGAAGTCAGCCCGCGAGCCTCGCAACCCTTCATCGCAGTCAACTGCAGTGCCATTCCGGAGCAATTGCTCGAGGCCGAGTTCTTTGGTTATCGCAAAGGCGCGTTCACCGGAGCCGCCGAAGACCGCGAAGGGTTTTTCCAGGCTGCCAACGGCGGCACGCTGTTCCTGGATGAAATCGGCGATCTGCCCTTGGCCATGCAGAGCAAGCTGTTGCGCG
>DASQOS010000147.1:0-10318 GCA_035644375.1 Rhizobacter sp. | reverse complement strand
CTTGGCGAGCCGCAAGCAGCGGCGTGCCGCCTACAGTCCTGCATCACGCTGCCTGCGGCGAGTGCCGTCGCGCGCCATGGGTCCATACTAGGTGCGGCGGCGGCGGCGTGCCAAGAGCCACTTGCACGCAGGCGAGATGGTCCACATGACTGCCTCGATTTCTCAAAGCGGATCGGCCGCGGCAGTGGCGTACCACACAAACCACAGCGTTTCTCAAAGTGGCCCAGCGCCAGGCGCGACGGGTGGCTCTTTGCAGGGCGAGTCCGGCCCCGTAACCTCACTCCCCAGAGAGACCAGCTCATCGGCGCAGTGCGCCAAGAGTCGACGGGTGCTCGCCGACCCTCGCATTGGAAACCAGGACATGGATCAAAAACTCGACGCCTACTGGATGCCGTTCACAGCGAACCGCCAGTTCAAGAACGCACCCCGCCTGCTCACACAGGCTTCTGGCGTTCACTACACAACGGATGAAGGTCAGCAGGTTCTGGACGGCGTGGCCGGCCTGTGGTGCGTCAACGCCGGCCATGGCCGGCCGCGCATCGTGCAGGCCATTCGGGCCCAGGCTGCGCAGCTGGACTATGCGCCGCCGTTCCAGATGGGGCATCCCAAAGCGTTCGAGCTGGCAAATCGGCTTGCGAGCATGACCCCACCCGGGCTGAACCGCGTGTTCTTCACCAACTCCGGCTCTGAATCCGTGGAGACGGCGCTCAAGATTGCGCTGGCCTACCACCGCCTGCGTGGCGAAGGCTCGCGCACCCGGCTCATCGGCCGCGAGCGTGGTTACCATGGCGTCAACTTCGGCGGCATGTCCGTGGGCGGCATGGTGACCAACCGCAAGATGTACGGTGGCCTGCTGCCTGGCGTCGACCATCTGCGCCACACGCACGATCCGGCGCGCAATGCGTTCGCGATGTTCCAGCCCGCGCACGGGGCCGAACTCGCCGACGACCTGGAACGGCTGGTGGCCTTGCACGATGCGTCCACCATCGCGGCCGTGATCGTCGAGCCGGTCTGCGGCTCGACCGGCGTGCTGCTGCCGCCGGTCGGTTATCTGAATCGCCTGCGTGGGATCTGCGACAAGCACGGCATCTTGCTGATTTTCGATGAGGTGATCACGGGATTCGGACGCACCGGGGCGGCCTTTGCTGCGGACACCTTCGGTGTCGTGCCCGACATCATGGCCACCGCCAAAGCACTCACCAATGGCTGTGTGCCGATGGGCGCGGTGCTGGTGCAGCAGGAGATCCATGACGCGTTCATGTGCGGCCCGGAACATGCGGTCGAGTTCTCCCACGGTTATACCTACTCGGCCCACCCGCTGGCGTGCGCAGCGGCCCTGGCCACGCTCGACACCTATGAAGAAGAAGGGTTGATGACCCGCGCCGGCACGCTGCAAGGCTACTTTGCCGACCGGCTTCACGGCCTGAAAAATCTGCCGCACGTCATCGACCTGCGCTGCATCGGCCTGATGGCGGGTATCGACCTGCAGCCCCGTGCCGGCGAGCCGACACGCCGGGCGTTCGAGGTTTTCCTGGATTGCTTCGACAAGGGCGTGCTGATCCGCACCACCGGAGACACCCTGGCCTTGTCGCCGCCGCTGATCATCAGCGAAGCGCAGATCGACCAGATCGTCGACACCATTGCCGATGCGCTGAAGCGCGTCCCCTGAGCAGCGGCAAGACCCACGGAAACCAGCCCCGCCATGAACTTCCTTGACGCCGACCGCGATCTCACCCGGAACTCCTACTACGCTGCAACGGCGCCGCGCGAGTTGCGCTTTCCGTCCTTGCAAGACGACGTGCAAGCCGATGTCGCCATCGTGGGCGGTGGCCTTGCGGGCCTGAGCGCGGCGATCGAACTGGCCGACCGCGGCCTGTCCGTGGTGCTGCTGGAAGCAAAAGAGCTGGCATGGGGCGCCAGCGGCCGCAATGGCGGTCAGGCGATCCACGGTCTCGCCTGCGATCAATCCGTCATCGAACGACAACTGGGGCTGGACGAGGCCAGGCGCATCTGGGCGATGTCCATTGAAGCGCTGGATCTGATCCGCGAGCGTTGCAAGCGTTTTGCCATCGACTGCGATTGGCAGGACGGCTTTCTGGGCGTCGCCGTCAGCGAGCGCAAGGGCCGCGAACTGCAGGCGTGGGTGCAGCACATGGAGAAGTGCTACGGCTATGACACACGCTGGATCGCTGCGGATCAGATCCGCAGCTGGATCGACAGTCCGCGCTACCGCTGCGGCCTGCACGATGCGCGCTCCGGCCACTTGCATCCGCTCAAGTACAGCCTGGGTTTGGCCAAAGCGGCTGCGTCGCTCGGCGTGCGGATCCACGAGCAGTCGCCGGTCACCAGCCTCCAGCACGGGGCCGTCGCCACGCTCAGGTGTCCCCAGGGCACGGTGCGCGCACGTCAGGTGCTGCTGGCGGGCAACGTGTACCTGCAGGGCCTGGCGCCCCAGATCGAGTCGCGCATCATGCCGGTCGGCACCTATATCGTGTGCTCGGAGCCCTTGTCCAAGGCCCTGGCAGATTCGCTGATTCCCTCCCGATCGGCGGTATGCGACAACAACTTCGTGCTCGATTACTTTCGCTTCACTGCAGACAACCGGCTGCTGTTCGGGGGCGGCGTCAGTTACAGCGGCATGACCCCCGCCCATGTCGGCGAGCGCATGCGGCAGCGCATGGTGCGCGCCTTTCCGCAGCTGCAGCAGGTGAAGACCGAGTACGCCTGGGGCGGCTTCGTCGACATCTCCATGAACCGCGCGCCGGATTTCGGCCGCCTGACACCCGACGGCCCCCAAGGCGGCAATGTGTACTACCTGCAGGGATTCTCCGGGCACGGCCTGGCGCTCACCGGCATGGCGGGCAAGCTGGTGGCCGAGGCCATGGTGGGCGATGCCGCGCGTTTCGATACCTTCGCCCGCCTGAAACACCGCAAGTTCCCGGGCGGGCGATGGCTGCGCACGCCGGCGCTGGTACTCGGCATGAGTTACTACCGCCTCAAGGACATGCTATGAACTGCCCGCCCATCGTGCTGATGCCCAGCTGCATGCGGATGCTCGGTGAGCATCCGCACCATGTCGTTGGCAAGAAATACGCCGATGGCGTGCGCCTCGCCGGCTGTGTCCCGTTGGCCATCACGACAGCGCAAGAGGACGAGCTGGACGCCTTGCTCGACAGGGCGGACGGCGTCTTCCTCACCGGGTCCCCTTCGAACGTGCATCCGCGCCACTTTGGCGACACCGTTCACGACGAATCGCTGCCTCTGGACCCAGACCGGGATGCCTGGACCTTGCCGCTGATCCCCAAGGTCATCGAGCGCGGCATGCCCTTGTTTGCGGTCTGCCGCGGCTTCCAGGAAACCAACGTGGCGCTCGGCGGCACGCTGCACCAGGCGGTGCACGAACTGCCGGCTCACCTCGACCACCGTGCGCCGGCGAACCGGCCGGCTGCCACGCAGTACGCCGCGGCCCATTCGGTTCAGGTCGTGCGTGGCGGCCGGCTTTCGCAGATCCTCGGGCAACCCTGCCTGGAAGTGAACTCGGTCCATGGCCAGGGCGTGAACCAGCTGGCGCCTGGTCTGCGCGTGGAAGCCAGTGCGCCAGACGGGTTGGTGGAGGCGTTCTCGGTCGCCGACGCGCCGGGCTTCACGCTGTGCGTGCAATGGCATCCGGAATGGCAGGCCGCAGAGAATCCGGTATCGGTTCAGCTCTTCAAGGCATTTGGCTTGGCTGCGAAGGCCTACCGCGACAGCCACCGCGACCCTCCCGGAACGTAGAGGCAGCGACCCGCTTCGAGAGCTCCGTGCTCGATTCCTTTTGCACGCTTCCCGCAACTTCGCGAGAGCACAACATCACAGGTGATTTCATGGTTGTCAGAGAAAACTTCAACTTCAGCGAACTTGAGCAGTGGTTCAACAAGCACCGCGTGACCGAAATCGAATGCCTGGTGCCTGACCTCACCGGCGTCGCCCGCGGCAAGATACTGCCGCGCGAGAAGTTCACGGAAGACCGTGGCATGCGACTTCCGGAGGCGGTTGTCGCTATGGGGGTGACGGGTGAATTTCCCACCGAAGGCCCGTACTACGACGTGATCTCGCCCACCGACCAGGACATGCATTTGCAGGCCGTGCCATCGACCGTGCGCATCGTGCCCTGGGCCACCGACCCGACGGCACAAGTCATCCACGACTGCTTCGACCGCCACGGCAAGCTGGTGCCCTTTGCGCCGCGCTCGGTGCTGCGCCGGGTGTGCGATCTGTTTGACCAAGAGGGCTGGGATCCGGTGGTGGCACCGGAGCTCGAGTTCTACCTGGTCGCGCGCAACACCGATCCAGACATGCCGCTGCAGCCGCCGGTCGGCCGCAGCGGCCGCAGCGAGACTTCGCGCCAGGCGTACTCCATCGACGCGGTGAACGAGTTCGATCCGCTGTTCGAAGACATCTACGCCTACTGCGAAAAGATGGAGCTCAACGTCGACACGCTGATCCACGAGGTCGGCGCAGGCCAGATGGAGATCAACTTCTTCCATGCCCATCCGCTGGGCCTTGCCGATGAGGTGTTCTTCTTCAAGCGCACGGTGCGCGAGGCTGCGCTGCGCCACGACATGTACGCCACCTTCATGGCCAAGCCCATCGCGGGCGAGCCGGGCAGCGCGATGCACATCCATCAGAGCGTGGTCGACAAGGCCACCGGACGCAATATCTTCAGCAATGAAGACGGAACGCCGACCAAAGAGTTCTTCTGGTACATCGGCGGGCTGCAGCGCTACATCCCCTCGGCCATGGCCTTGTTCGCGCCGTATGTCAATTCCTACCGCCGCTTGACCAAGTTCACCGCAGCACCGATCAACATCCAGTGGGGCACCGACAACCGCACCGTGGGTATCCGGTCTCCCGTGGCCACGCCGGCCGCGCGCCGCATCGAGAACCGCGTCATCGGCGCCGATGCCAACCCCTATGTGGCGCTCGCGGCCTCACTTGCGTGCGGCTACCTTGGCATCAAGAACCGCATCGAACCCTCGGCCGAGTGCCTGGGCGACGCCTATCTGGCCCAGCATGAGCTGCCACGCAGCTTGGGTGAGGCCCTGCAGTTGCTGCGCGAGGAAAAGGACCTTGCAGACGTGCTGGGCAAAGAGTTCATCACCGTTTACACCGAGGTGAAGGAAATCGAGCACGCAGAGTTCATGAAGGTGATCTCGCCGTGGGAACGGGAACACTTGCTGCTGCACGTCTAGGCATGGGACCACCCCCGAAGCGCCTTCGGCGCTCCCCCTCAAGGGGGCGCCGCCAGCGGCCCGGCAAAGCCGGTTCCGCGGCGACTGCTTGATACCTTGAACCCCTGACGCACCATGATCACGACGACACGCAGCACCCAAGACTGGCAGGCCGCCGACGCGGCGCACTACCTGCACCCCTTCACGGACTTCCAGGCTCTGGCAAGAAAGGGTTCACGCATCATCACCAAGGCGGAGAACATCTACCTGTGGGACAGCGAGGGCCACAAGCTGCTCGACGCCATGTCGGGTCTGTGGTGCGTGAATGTCGGCTATGGCCAGCAGGCCATCATCGACGCTGCCACACGCCAGATGCAGGAGTTGCCGTTCTACAACTCCTTCTTCCAGACCGCAACAAAGCCAGCGATCGAACTGGCGGAGCTGCTGGCACAAGTGACGCCTCCGCAATTCAGCCACGCCTTCTTCACCAACTCCGGCTCCGAGGGCAACGACACGATCGTGCGCATGGTGCGCCGGTACTGGGACGTGCTGGGCCAATCAACGCGCAAGGTGATCATCAGCCGCAACAACGGTTACCACGGTTCCACCCTGGCCGGCGCCTCGTTGGGCGGCATGAGCGGCATGCACGCGCAAGGTGGCCTGCCGATCCCGGACATCGTGCACATCGAGCAGCCGTATCGATTCGCCAATGGCAAGGGCATGGACGCAGAGGAGTTCGGTCTGGTCGCGGCCAGTTGGCTGGAAGACAAGATCAAGGAAGTGGGCGCCGAGAAGGTGGCCGCCTTCATCGGCGAGCCGGTGCAGGGTGCAGGCGGTGTGATCGTCCCGCCCGAGACCTACTGGCCGGAGATCCAGCGCATCTGCGACAAGTACGGCATCCTGCTCGTCAGCGACGAGGTGATCTGTGGCTTTGGCCGCACCGGGCACTGGTTCGGATGCGAGCGTTTCGGCGCGCACCCCGACCTGATGACCTTCGCCAAAGGTGTCACGTCCGGCTACGTGCCGCTGGGCGGTGTGATGGTGGGCGAGCGGGTCACCAAGGTCCTGATCGAGCAGGGCGGCGAGTTCGAGCACGGCTTCACCTACTCCGGTCACCCGGTGGCCTGCGCAGCGGCACTTGCCAACATCCGGCTGATTCAACAGTTGGGGCTGGTAGAACACGTGCGCAACGACGTCGGCCCGTACCTCGCAGCGCAGTTCGCCGAGTTGTCCGGCCACCCGCTGGTCGGCGATGCAGAGAGCTGCGGCCTGATGGCCGCGATCCGCCTGGTGAAGGACAAGGCGAGGAACCAGCCGTTCCCTGCAGAACATTCGATCGGCATGGTGTGCCGCAACCACTGCTTCGACAACGGCCTCATCATGCGTGCTGTTGGAGATCGCATGATCATCGCGCCGCCTCTGGTGATCACGCGCACGCAGATCGACGAAATGATGGCCCTGGTTCGACGCTGCCTGGACCTGACACTGGGCGAGGCGCAAGCGAACGGCTGGCTTTGAACTTTGCGGTGGATGTTCTTGACATCACCCGAGCAAATGACAGAACCGCTCCATGTCGACGTTGCCGCCGCTGATGAGAATCCCGACGCGCTTGCCCTGAAGCACTGACTTCAGTTGTTTTGCAGCGGCAAACCCGAGGCACCCTGTCGGCTCGATCACGAGCTTCATGCGCTGGGCGGCAAAGCGCATGCATTCAACCAAATCGGCATCGCTGGCCGTCAGGATGTCGTTCACATCGCGCCGAATGATGGGAAATGTGAAGTTTCCGAGATGCTGCGTCTGCGCGCCATCTGCAATGGTCTTGGGCGTTTCGATGTGCACGATGTGGCCCGAACGCAGAGATTGTTGACCATCGTTGCCGGCTTCCGGCTCGACGCCGTAGAGTTGACAGTTCGGCGACAGAGCCCGAGTCGACAGCGCGGAGCCTGCGAGCAAACCACCTCCACCGAGCGGTACAAAAAAAGCGTCGAGCTCCCCGACTTCCTCAAACAGCTCCTTCGCGGCCGTCCCCTGCCCGGCAATGACATCCGGATGGTCGTAGGGCGGTATCAGCGTATACCCATGCTGTTGGGCCAGGTCGCGGCCAATCTGCTCGCGGTCTTCCTTGTAGCGATCGTAGGCGATCACGTTGCCACCGTAGCCCCGGGTGGCCGCGACCTTGGCGGCCGGTGCGTCATGCGGCATCACGATCGTCGCCGGGATCTGCAGCAGCTTGGCAGACAGTGCAATGGCCTGCGCATGATTGCCGGAAGAGAAGGCGACCACACCCGCTCGCCGCTGCGTTTCAGTGAACTTTGACAATGCGTTGAACGCGCCTCGGAACTTGAACGCGCCCATGCGCTGCAAGCTCTCGCATTTGAAGAAGACTTCGGCGCCGAACTCGGCGTTCACCGTACGCGAAGTGATCACCGGCGTTTTGTGGGCGTGGCCGGCAATGCGATCAGCTGCCGCGGTGACATCGGCAAACGTGGGGAGAGTGAGTGAGTTCATTTGAGAGTGAGAAAAAGACTGCAACAGAGGTCCAAGCTACCAAGGCCACGCGAGGCTCGTCCCAAGGCCGTTGTCCCGGGCCTTCTGATGAACGAGCCTTGCGACCGTCAAATCCTGGAGTGCGAGCCCCGTCATGTCGAAGACGGTGATGTCAGAGGCAGAGCGGGCAAATGCCAGCTTGCCAGTCAGCAGGTCACCGATCTCCTCGCATGGCGTGTCGGGCGCCCACTGGCATTCGCCGATCTGTCGGGCCTGTTCTCTGTCATCCACCACGACCCGTGCACGCGCGAGCAAGCCTTCGGGTAGCTCACGCTTTCCGCGCGTATCGGCGCCAACGCAATTGATGTGCGTTCCAGCCTGCACCGCGGCTGCGTCAAAAAGAGCAGCACTGCCTGGCGTGGCCGTGATCACGATATCGCTGCCCGATACAGCCTCGTTCGCGTCGCGCGCGTGAGACAGCTCACAGAGGTCCGCGAAATGCCGCTCGAATCGCGAATCCGGCTGACGATTCCAGGTGAGATAACGCAGCTCTTTGAGGGCAGGCACCATGCGCAGCGCCGTCATCAGTTGAGCTTGGGCTTGAGCACCAGAACCAAATACGCAGGCGCGCCGGCTGTTGCTGCGCGCAAGCAGTTCCAGCCCGAGGCCTCCTGCGGCAGCCGTGCGTCCGGTCGTGATGGCATTGCCGTCGATGACGCACAGGGGGCGGCCTGTGGCTGGATCGAACAGCAGAATCGTGGCCTGGTGGGGCTCGCCTCCCACGCTGCGATTGCTGGGCCAGAAGCCTGCGGCCTTGAAACCCAGGAGCCCTTGGGACTGAACATCACCGGACTTGATGCCGAAGATGCCGCCGCTGGACAGCGCCTCCCGAATCACGGGAAACACTCGGCCTTCGCGCTGGCTGTGAAGCTGGAAGGCCTCGCGCACGGCGTCGAGAACGTCTTGGGGGAGCAAGAGCTTTTCGACAGCCCCCTTGTCCAACAGCAGCAGTGTCGCGTCACTTGGCATAGGTATAGACCGAGGCACGGGAGACACCCAGATGCGCGGCGATGGTCTCCATGGAGCGGCGCACATCGAGCAGGCCAGCAGATTTCAGCTCCTTCAACAACGCTCGACGATCGTCGGCTCTGAGCGCTCTGGGCGAGGTCGCAAGACGCGCCGCGAACTGGTCAATGCGAGCTCGAATCTGCTCCGCTCCTGCAGGATCCAGGGACTCTTTCAGCACCATCTCCGAATCCACACTCACAAACTGCGTGATGGCAGATTGGAAGCTCTGGAAAAGAGTCAGGTCAACATTCAGGCAAAGGGCGGCCATGTAGCGACCCTCGGCATCCTTGATACCGACCGACGTACTCTTGGCTTGTCGACCATCCGCAAACTTGTTGGGGTAGTTCGCGACGATGGAAGGGAAGTCAGGGTCGGTGATGCGCGCCAGCCCGAGTTCTGTCGCGGGGGCGCCGACCTGACGGCCAGACAGGTTGTTGTGGATGGCCAATACCGCGTGCTTGGGGTCAAGCAGGTCATGAACCACCACTTCGCAGAACGGTGAGAAGGTCTCCCCCAGGGCACGCGCAATCTCTTTGACTTGGTCCAGCAGCAGAACTTGCTCGGGGGTTCGTTTCATCATTTCTGCAGTCTGTACAAAACTGGATATTTTGTCAATAAGACGGTTGCAGCGCCCGGCAACGCGCCTGCGCCCAGGGCCTGCACGAGGCGCATCACCAGCCGCTGAACCGATCCCAGCGTGCCAGCGACTGGCCGTCGGCCGGCAAGACCTGATAGGCCGGATGCTGGGCGCCCGTCGCGCAGGCGTGATTCGGAACAATCCGGAACTGGCTGCCGACCGGAAACCGCTTCTCGAGATCGACCGAGGCGTCGCCCGTCCAGGCCAACACGCCATGCTCCTGATTGGCGTCATTGAAGACCACGCCCGGGACCGGACGGCCGTCGATGTTGCACACCAGGCCGTAGCCATAGTCATGCGCCTGCTTTTGCGTGCCCCGGTCGCGGCTCATGGACATCCAGCCGCCGTCGGTGATGATCCACCCCGCGTCTTGTCGATGGCCGATCACGGTGCAAAGCACGGACAAGGCGATGTCGTCCTGGCTGCAAATGCCGACTTCGGACATCACCAGATCGAAGAAGACGTAGACGCCCGCACGCACTTCGGTCACGCCATCCAGCCGCGTGGCGCTCAATGCGGTGGGCGTCGAGCCGACGCTGACGACAGCGCACTCGTGGCCGGCGTCGCGCAGCCGCTGGGCGGCACGAACACAGCCCGCACGCTCCTGCTCTGCCATCGCCGCAAGCGCCTGCGGCGTGTTCAGGGAGTAGGAGCTTCCAGCGTGGGTCAAGACCCCGCGCAAATGGGCGCCGCATCCGCTGACCACACGCAGCGACTTCGCCACCTCGATCAAGCGTTGCGCCTCGGGCTCGATACCGGATCGATGGCCATCGGTGTCAACCTCGATCAGCACCTCGAACCGCTGTCCATGGTCGATGCCGAACTGGGCCAGTTGACTTGCAGCGGCCTCGGACTCCACCAGCAGCGTGAGCTGCAGGCCCGCGCGCAGCAGCCGCAACGCGTGCTCGAACTTTGA
>DASQOS010000146.1:0-3061 GCA_035644375.1 Rhizobacter sp. | reverse complement strand
CCTTCTTCAAAGCTGCCGCCGATGCCGATCAGCAAAAAGGCCAAGGTGCCGGCCGTGCTCACGGCGAACACCTGTCGGCCGCTGACAAGCTGGCGGTCGCGGAACGGTCTTTCCACGTACTTCCAACTAAAATAAGCCATCACGAGCGCACCCCCTGCCAGCCACAGCAGCACCGTCTTGCTCGGCTCATCGAGGCTGCGCAGCCGGGCGAACGCGAACAGCGGTTGATGCCACAGGTACGCGCTGTAGCTGATCAAGCCGACACTCACCAGCGGCTTGCTGCCCAAGAGTCTTCCCACCCAGGTCTGTTGACTTGAAAACAGGATCAGCAGCGCCGCACCCAGCGTCGGAACCAAGGCGTAAACGCCGGGGAAAGGGGTGCTCTTATCGAATGCCAGCACCGAATATCCGATCAGCAAGACGCCGACGATTCCCGCCACCTGATGCAGCGCGCGGCGTTCGTTCCTGGGCTCGTCTTGCGCCGTGCGAAAGAAGTAAAAGGCGATCAACGCCCCCATCAGCAGCTCCCAGCCGCGCGTGGGCAGCAGATAAAAAGTCTGCGCCGGTTTGCTGACAGCGCGCTACTGCGCACCGACCAAGCTGATCAGCGCGAAGGTGGCGATGACACCGGCCATCCGCCGCGTGCCGAAGCGCCAGGCCAGCAGCAGGCACAGCGGGAAGATCAGGTAGTACTGCTCTTCAACGCCCAGACTCCAGGTGTGCAGAAGCGGTTTCAGTTCGGCGGCCACGTCGAAGTAGCCGCTTTCGTTGGCAAACAAGATGTTCGACGAAAAACTGCCGACCGCGGCCAGGCTGCGGAAGAAGCCTTTCAGGTCGGCCGGAAACATCCACATCCAGGCAAACGGGATGCAGACCAGCATCATGACGAACAGCGCAGGAAGGATGCGCCGCGCCCTGCGTTCATAGAAGCGCCACAGCGAAAACGTCCCGGCCTGCTTTTCGGCCAGGATGATCGACGTGATCAGGTAGCCGCTGATCACGAAGAAGATGTCGACGCCGACAAAGCCGCCGCTGAAGGTTTGAAAGCCGGCGTGGAACAGGATGACCGGCAAGACTGCCAAGGCCCGAAGCCCGTCTATTTCTGGCCGATGTTTCATGTCATGGTCACGGGAAAGTTGGGTATGCCGACAGCGGCAGCGGACGCAAGCCGCTGCCCTTGCGTGCACTCACCAGATTCCACAGGCGTTGCGCCTCGGTGATTCAATGCCCCGCTACAACGTGCTGGCACCGTGGCACTGCTTGAATTTCTTGCCGCTGCCGCAGGGGCAGGGGTCGTTGCGGCCGACCTTGGGCGCGTCGCGGCGTACGGTGTCGACCTTGTAGCGCAGCTCGCGCGTCAGGTCGGACAGGTCGGCCACGGTGGCGACCATTTCTTCGATCGCGTCTTCGAGCGTGGCCAGCGGGTGTTCACGCTCCAGTGTGGCCACCACCTCTTTCTCGTCGTCGGTCTCCGTCGGCAGGTGGCGGTACAGGCGCGCCAGCGCCGCCATCACGGCATCGTCGGGCAGGTCGGCCAGGTCGGGAAAGCACAGCGTGGCGTGCTGAAAGCCGGCCACCCACGGCATCAGCGCCTGCGAGATGTCGTTCAGCTCGGCCAGCGGATCGGGCTCGCCTTCGGGTGGCAGCTGGCGCGGGTGTTCTTCGTCGAATTCCAGCACCAGCGGGTTGAACCAGCCGTCTTCCACCAGCGCCTGGTTCAGCGCGTCGTGGCGGCGCAGGATCAAGGTAGTGGCGCGTTCGCGCCAAGCAGCATCCACGGGGTCGGGCAAAGCCTGGCCGTCGAAATCAAACACGAAGGGCAGCCATTGTTCGGGGGTCAGCAGCACCGGCTGCACCAGCACGCCGCACAAGTAGCCGTCGAGCATCACCACGTCCACCGGCTGCAGCGGCTCGGGTGTGGCGAGCAGCAACTCATCGAGTTCGGCGAAATCGGCGTCGGTCAGGTCGCGGGCAGAGGACATGGTCGTCGGGGGAAAAGTGCTTCGACCCGCATTGTCGACGGCAGGTCGGACCTGAGGCCCACACCGAACTGAAAAAAAGCCCGCGCGCGGCGGGCTTTGTCGAGCCGGCGCGCGGCCGGTCAAGTCGCCGGTCGGTCGGTCAGGCGCGCCTCCAGGCGTGCCTTGGCCGCGCCGAGTTCGGCGGGCAGGCGGTGGGCCAATTGCTCGAACAGCCCGGCGTGCAGATCCATTTCGGCGCGCCACGCGGCCTTGTCGACCTGCATGACCTGCTCGAACTGCGCCGCTGTGAATTTGGCACCGGTCCAGTTCAGGTCTTTGAAGCGCGGGCTCACGCCGAAGATGTTTTCAGCGCCCTGGCCCTGGCCTTCGATGCGGTCCAGCATCCACTTCAGCACGCGCATGTTCTCGCCATAACCCGGCCAGACGAACTTGCCGTCGTCGCCCTTGCGGAACCAGTTGACGCAGTAGATCTTGGGCAAACACGCCCCGGCTGCTTCGAGCTTCTTGCCCAGGTCCAGCCAGTGCTGGAAGTACTCGCTCATGTTGTAGCCGATGAACGGCAGCATCGCGAATGGGTCGCGGCGCACCACGCCTTGCTGGCCGCCGGCCGCAGCGGTGGTCTCCGAACCCATGGTCGCGGCCATGTAGATGCCTTCGACCCAGTCGCGCGCCTCGGTCACCAGCGGCACGGTCGTCGAACGGCGACCGCCGAAGATGAACGCATCGATCGGCACGCCGGCCGGGTTGTCCCACTCGGGGTCGAGCGCGGGGTTGTTGGTCGCCGCGACCGTGAAGCGGGCGTTCGGGTGTGCGGCCTTGGCGCCGGTCTCCTGGGCCAGCTTGGGCGTCCAGTCCTTGCCCTGCGAGTCGGTCAGGTGCGCGGGTGGGGTGTCGGTCAGGCCTTCCCACCACACGTCGCCGTCGTCGGTCATCGCGACGTTGGTGAAGATCACGTCGCGCTTCAGGCTGGCCAGGCAATTCGGGTTGGTCTTGCCATTGGTGCCCGGCGCCACGCCGAAATAGCCGGCCTCGGGGTTGATGGCATAGAGGCGACCATCGGCTCCCGGCTTGATCCAGGC
>DASQOS010000145.1:0-2199 GCA_035644375.1 Rhizobacter sp. | reverse complement strand
CGTCGACTCGGCAGCAGGATCACTTGCCGAGTTGCAAATGGGCCCATGCGGCCTCCTCCTCGTCACGCAGCCAATCCTGCGCCAGTGCCGGCTCGCTCAACGCGGCGCCGTTCAACGCGGTATCGCTTCGGACAGCTTCGTCGGTAAAGGTCACCAGCACATGCCGAGGCGCCTTCGCCGCACCGGCCTGGGCGATGCTACCGGGATCACGCCAATTCGCCGACGCGCAGAAACGCCGGGGCCGCGCCAGCGTGGCGTGTCCGATCATTTCGGGTGGCAAGCGAGAATCTCGCCCACCCCCTCACCGCCTGCGCAGCCGCGCACCCGATATGCCAACACCTACCGCCCGCAAAGTGCCTGCCAAGTCCGCCAAAAAAGGCCGAACCCGCCCAGCGGCCGCCGCGCCTGTCGCGCACGCGCCGCCCGCCGGAGATCGCTGTGGCCGACTGGCAGACCGCGTTGCGGCGCCAGTTCGGCCGCGAGCAGCGCTTCGGCCTGGAAAACTTAGGCGCAGACCCGGTGTTCTCGGACTTCCGCGTGCACAACCCGCAGAGCGGCGGCCGCTATCGCGTGGCGATCCGGGGGCGTGCGCTGGGCCAGAATTTCTGCACCTGCCCGGACTTCGCGACCAACGATCTGGGCACCTGCAAGCACATCGAGTTCACGCTCGCCAAGCTCGAATCCAGGCGCGGCGGCAAGGCGGCGCTGGCCCAGGGCGCCCAGCCCGAGTACAGCGAAATATGGCTCGACTACGCGGGCGCGCGCCAGGTGCGATTCCGTGCCGGCACGGGTTGCCCGCCGGCGCTGCTGGCGCGAGCGAGGCAGTTGTTCGATGCGAGCGCCGGCTGGGCGCTGCCTCGGGATCGCCTCGACGGGCTCGATGCCTTGATCCGCATCGCACAGGGCGGCGGCCACGAGCTGCGCTGCTACGACGATGTCTGGCAGTTCGTCGCACAGATCCGTGACGGCGAGCGCCGTCAAGAAGCCCTGGCCGATGCCTACCCGAAGGCCGCGAGTGACAAGGCGCTCACCAAGCTGCTGAAGGTCAAGCTCTATCCCTACCAGGCCGAGGGCGCGCTGTTCGCCGCACGCGCCGGCCGGGCGCTGATTGGCGACGAGATGGGCCTGGGCAAAACGATTCAGGCCGTCGCTGCGGCCGAACTGTTCGCCCGCCACTTCGGCGTGCAGCGCGTCCTGGTGGTCTGCCCCACGTCGCTCAAGCACCAGTGGAGATGCGAGTTCGCACGCTTCTGCGAGCGCGAGGCCCAGGTGATCCACGGCCTGCGCGCGCAGCGGCAGCTGCAATACCGCGAAGACGTCTTCTGCAAGATCACCCACTACGAGACCCTGGCGCGCGACGCCGACCTGATCGAAGCCTGGGCGCCGGATCTCGTGATCGCCGACGAGGCGCAACGCATCAAGAACTGGAACACCATCGCCGCACGCGCACTCAAGCGCATCGCGAGCCCTTATGCCCTGGTGCTGACCGGCACGCCGCTGGAGAATCGGCTGGAGGAACTGATCTCGATCGTGCAGTTCGTCGACCAGCACCGGCTGGGGCCCACCTGGCGGCTGCTCGATGAGCACCAGTCGCGTGACGATACCGGCCGCGTGATCGGTTACCGCGCGCTGGACCGCATCGGCCAGACCCTGGCGCCGGTGATGCTGCGCCGGCGCAAGGCCGAGGTGCTGACACAACTGCCCGAGCGGGTCGAGCAGCGCATCTTCGTGCCGCTGACGCCCGAGCAACGCGTGCACCACGACGAGAACGGCGGCATCGTCACGCGCATCGTCTCGCGCTGGCGCAAGACGGGCTATCTCTCGGACGCCGACCAGCGTCGCCTGCAATGCGCCTTGCAGAACATGCGCATGGCCTGCAACAGCACCTGGCTGCTCGACCACGAGACCGACCACGGCCACAAGGTGGACGAGCTGATGACCGTGCTCGACGAGTTGCTCGAAGACCCGACCGCGAAGGCCGTGGTCTTCAGCCAGTGGCTGGGCACGCATGAGCTGATCGTGCGGCGTCTGGCTAACGGCAAAGGAAAGGGCGCAGGACACCGCGACTGGGGCCATGTGCTGTTTAACGGCTCGGTGCCGGGCGACAAGCGCGGTGCACTGGTCGATCAATTCCACGACGATCCGAATTGCCGCCTGTTCCTCTCCACCGACGCGGGCGGGGTGGGCCTGAACCTGCAG
>DASQOS010000144.1:0-3828 GCA_035644375.1 Rhizobacter sp. | reverse complement strand
CGCGCGTAGGCCAGCGCCCAGCAGGCGCCGACGAAGATTTTCCCCAACGGATGTGTGATCGGCCAGGTTGTTACGTGCTGTTCGTGGTCAAGCACGAGCATTCGTGCCAGCGTTTTTGTAGCCTAATGTGCCGCTTGGCGTTGCGGCGTGTGCTCGAGCGCGAGGCGCGTTATCGGCGACGGCGTCGGCCAGACTGGCGTCGTGCGGGTTGGCGGTCGCGGGCATGGCCACGCGGTCCGTAAGGATGTCTTTGCCTCTGGCGGCCGGAGGCCGTGAAGTTTAACTTTCCTCGGTCTGTTGAGGGGAAGAGGAAGGAGCGGGGCGGCGTCCCTGGCGGGCGCTCCCCGTTTCCTTCCTCGCTTTCGATCCTTCCCATGTGAGACCCGAGTATGCCAGCAGTGCTTTACGAGGGTTCGGCGCTCCTGGTGCGCGCCGAGGCGCTGGACCGACTGGGCCAGCGTTATCGCCGCTACCGCTTGGCCGATCCGGCGGCGGCGGAAGCGATGGCGGGTTCGCTGCGGCGTTGGGGTCAGTTGTCGCCGGTGGTGGCGTGCGTGCGTGGGTCGGAGTTGGAAGTGCTCGATGGTTTTAAGCGTCTGGCGGCAGCGCCCCAAGTGGCCGGTATGACGAGCCTGAGCGTGCGCGTGCTGGAGGTGGATGAGCGAACGGCCAAGGCAGCGATCTTGGGATTGAACCGCGGGCAGCGTGCGACGCGTGAGTTGGAGGAAGCATGGATCGTGCAGGCCCTGGTGCGCGAGGATGGACTGACGCAAGTGGAGGCAGCGCATCTCCTGGGCCAGCACAAGAGCTGGGTGTGCCGGCGGCTGGCGCTGTTGGAGCGCTTGAGCACGGCCGTGACAGAGGATCTGCGTTTGGGCCTGCTGGGTCCCGCGTTGGCGCGGCAACTGGTGCGGTTGCCCGCGGGCAACCAAGAAGCGCTGCTGGCGTTGACCCGCCGAGAAATGCTGACGGCTCAGGAAGTGAGCGCCGTGATCGACCTGTTGCAAGGCGCCAGCGAAGAGCAGGCGGCGTTCGTGCTGGCGCAACCGCGGCAAGCGTTGGCGCTGCTGCATGGCCTGCCGACGGCCTTGCGCGATCCGCGTCTGAGCCGAGCGGGCCATTGGCTGGCGAAGCAGCTGACGCAAGCGTTGGAAACGTTGACGCGTGTGGAGAACTGGCTGCGGACGCCGAACGAACGCGAGTTGCATGAGCAGGAGCGGGAGGTTTTGCAACCGCTGCTGCAGCGCGTGGGCGATCAGTCCAGCGTGGTGGCGGAACTGGTGTTGGGACCGGACTTCAAGCGTCTGAGGGTGTCATGAACGAAGCGACGCGACAGGAGATCGTGCAACGGCGCCAGGCCGGGACACCGGTGCGCGCCATCGCCAGGGAGTTGGGCATCTCGCGCGGCTCGGTGACCCGCGCGCTGGCCCGGGTGCAAGCGCAGCGTGAAGGCCGGGCCGCATCTGCGCCCAGGCCGCGGCCGCGGCCGAGCATCATCGATCCCTACGAACCGCTCCTGAAGGAATTACTCGCCACGTATCCGAATCTCACCACCGAGCGTGCCTTGCAAGAGCTGCAAGCGCGCGGCTTCCCCGGCAAGTACACGGTGGTGCGCCAGCGCATCGGGCGGCTGCGTCCGCGGGCCGCGCCGGCCCCCGTGCCGCGCTTTGAGACCGGGCCAGGCGCGCAAGCGCAGATGGACTACGGCGTCTACGATGTCGACTTCACGCGTGAAGGCCGTCGGCGTGTGTACCTGTTCAGCTACTTGCTCGGCTACTCGCGTCGGCAGTACCTGCGCTGGGTCGAGTCGATGGATGTGCCGACGACCTTGCGCGAGCACGTGCAGGCCTTCCATCATCTCGGCGGCGTCGCGCGCACCTGCCTGTACGACAACTTCAAAGCGGTGGTGCTGCGTCACGACGCCGACGGCGCCTTCTACAACCCCAAGTTCCTGGCCCTGGCCACGCACTACGGCTTCCGTCCGCAGGCCTGTCGGGTGCGCCGGCCACAGACGAAGGGGAAGGTCGAAAGAAGATTCCTTTTTGTGGAAACGAGTTTGCTCAATGGCCGCACCTTTGAAACGCTGGCACATCTCAACGAGGTGACCGCCTGGTGGCTGACCAACATCGCGGACGTGCGCGTTTTGCGCGACTTCAAAGAATCGCCGCGCGAGCGATATGCCGTCGAGCAGCCGCATCTCTTGCCGCTGCCAACCTGCGACTTCGACACCGCCCAGGTCGTCTATCGCCATGTCAACGTCGAGGGCTTCATCACGCAGCGGCTGAACGGCTATTCGGTGCCGTGGTCCTACATCGGCCAGGTACTGCCGGTGCGCGTCACCGAAAGCGAAGTGATCATCTACTCGATCCGCCTCGACGAGATCGCTCGGCACGCGCTGTTGCCACGCGCCACCCAAGGCGCGCGGCAAATGCTCAAGAGCCACCATCCTGCCGACGATCCCGTCGAGCGTGAGCGGCTCTTGCGTCAGCGTTTCGGCGAACTCGGCCCGCTGGCCGAGCAGTTCCTCACGGGCCTGCTCGCCAAGCAGATCCAGGGCAAACTCCAGGCGCAGCAACTGCTGGCCTTGGTAGCCCACTACCCGCGTGACGACGTGCGTGCCGCCTTCGAGCGCGCCGTCCGCTTCGGCGCCTTCTCCCTGGCTGCCATCCGGCGCATCCTGGCCGCCTGCGCCAAGCCGAAACCCTTGCTCGACGAACTCGCCGACCTGCAGCGTGACTCCCTGGATCCCCGTCTGCGCCAGGAGGCCATCGGCCCGCGCCCGACCAGCGACTATCAGCAGCTGCTCTTGCCTGAGGAAGACTGCGATGAAACCGAAGAACACCGCCCCGACGACGCCGAACCGGCGTGACGAGGTCCTCGCCGACTTCGCGACCTTGCGCATCCCCGTCACCGCCGACCAACTCGATGCCGCCTTGAAACAGGCCCAGGACAGCGGCTGGTCCCATCTGGACTTCCTTCAGCGTCTGCTCGCCGACCAAGCCGGGCTGCGTCGTGAACGTAGCCTGCACAGGCGCATCAAGGACGCCTGCTTCCGAGAGCTCAAGCCATTCGCCGAGTTCGATTGGAACTTCAACCCTGCGATCAGCCGCGTGCAAATGGAAACACTCGCTGCCTGTGACTTCGTGCGCCGCAGCCAAAACCTGGTGTTCGTCGGCCAAAGCGGCGTCGGCAAAAGTTATCTGATCCAGAGCATCGGTCAAGCCGCCTGCACCTTGGGCTTCAAAGTGCATTACCTCACCAGTGGCAAGCTCCTGGAAGATTTGACGGCCGCTCTGGCGGATCGCACGATCCACGACCGCGTCCGCTTCTATGCCAAATTCAGCTTGCTCATCATTGACGAGTTCGGGTTCGACCGCATCGAACGCGCGGTCTGTCCGCAGGCCGCGAGCTTGTGGTACAAGATCATCGACGCCCGCAGCCAGAAGGCGAGCACCGCGCTGGTGACGAACATCGACTTCGAAGCCTGGGCCGACTATCTCGGCGACGCCCCGCTGGCGATGGCGTTATTGGATCGAGTCGTGGATGGCGCCACGATCGTGAAATTGAAAGGCAAATCCTATCGCGCTCATCGCGGCCCCGACAAGCCGCCCGCCAAGTGAGGACCACGTTGCCCGCTTCACCTCGCCCGGCAACTCTCCCTGGCCCGGCCTCAAACCGCGAAAATGGCCTCATCTCACACCGCGATCAACATGAGGGGCAGTGTCTCCGCCGGCGCTCCCGGCGGAGAAGAGGTAGAAACAATCAGGAGTGGCCCCTTTTGAGCCCTTCACGGTATCGCCCCTCCTCCGGCCGCTCGGGAGAAGACGT
>DASQOS010000143.1:0-4351 GCA_035644375.1 Rhizobacter sp. | reverse complement strand
AGCGCCAGGAAGACCGCAAGAAGGCCATGGAGCAAGCCACGCAAGGCACCGGCGTCGAGGTGAGCCGCACGGCCGACAACCAATTGAAGCTGAACGTTCCGAACGACGTGTCCTTCGACGTGAACAGCGCAGCGATCAAGCCGGAACTTCGCTCGGTGCTCGACCCGTTTGCAGCCAGCCTGCGCGACGATCCGAACGTCCGGCTGAGCATCATCGGCCACACCGACAACACCGGGTCGGACGCCGTCAACAACCCGTTGTCGGTGGAACGTGCGCAAAGCGTGCGCGACTACCTGTCCGCACGCGGCGTGCCTGCCAGCCGCATCGACACCGCGGGGCGCGGCGAGCGCGAGCCGATCGCCGACAACAACACCGCATCGGGCCGTGCGCGCAACCGCCGCGTCGAGATGTATTTGCGTGAGCCTGGGTGACCGTTGGCCCCCCAGTCGCTGCGCTCCTGCCCCCAGGGGGCGCCACCCATCGGGCCGGCAAAGCCGGACCCTTGGGCGTGGCTCGATGAAGACTTCGCGGTGCTCGTCTAAGCGCAAGTTGGCACTGAGATGCATGCGACACCGGGCTTTCTCTCGCCTCTCGTCGATGGGGCCTCGGTGATAATCCCGACCTGTCTTTTCGGAGCCTCGACGTGACCCGCCCCATCCGTACCCAGTACGAAGATTTCATGCGCCATGTGGCCGAACATGGTGTGTTCAAGAGCGACCGCACCGGCACCGGGACCAAGAGCGTGTTCGGCCACCAGATGCGCTTCGATTTGAACGAAGGCTTCCCGCTGGTGACGACGAAAAAGGTGCACCTGAAGTCGATCATCCTGGAGCTGCTGTGGTTTCTGCGCGGCGACAGCAACGCCCGCTGGCTGCAAGACCGCGGCGTGACGATCTGGAACGAATGGGCGCGCGACGACGGCGACCTGGGCCCGGTCTACGGCGTGCAATGGCGCTCCTGGCCGACGCCCGATGGCGGCCACATCGACCAGATCGCCGACGTCATCAAGACCTTGACGACCAACCCCGACTCGCGGCGCATCATCGTCAGCGCCTGGAACGTGGCCGAGTTGTCGAAGATGGCCTTGATGCCCTGCCATGCGTTCTTCCAGTTCTATGTCGCCGACGGCAAGCTGAGCTGCCAGCTGTACCAGCGCAGTGCCGACATCTTCCTCGGCGTGCCCTTCAACATCGCGAGCTACGCGCTGCTCACACACATGATCGCGCAGCAGTGCGACCTGAAAGTCGGCGACTTCATCTGGACCGGTGGCGATTGCCACATCTACAGCAACCACACCGAGCAGGTCGCACTGCAACTCAGCCGCACACCGCACCCGTATCCGCTGCTGAACATCAAGCGCAGGCCGGCGTCGATCTTCGACTACGAGTACGAAGACTTCGAGGTGCTCGAATACCAGCACGAAGCCGCGATCAAGGCGCCCGTGGCGGTATGAACCGGGGCGCTGCATGAAGGTAGGCCTGTGAGCTTGGCGCTGATCGCCGCCGTGGCGCGCAACGGGGCCATCGGCAAAGGCAACGACCTGCTGTGGCGCACGCCGCAAGACCAGCAGTTCTTCAAGCGCACCACGCTCGGCCACCCGGTCATCATGGGCCGCAAGACCTGGGACTCGCTGCCCGCGCGCTTTCGGCCGCTGCCCGGGCGGCGCAACATCGTCGTGACGCGCAATCCGCAGTGGCATGCAGCAGGTGCCGACCGTGCCGGATCGCTGGAGGCCGCGCTGCAACTCGTTCGCGCAGAACCCAAGGTGTTCGTGGTGGGCGGCGCGCAACTCTATGCCGACGCGTTGCCCCTGGCCGATGAACTGGTGCTGACCGAGGTCGAGGCGGAATTCGACGCCGATGCGTTCTTCCCGAGCTGGGACAAGAACGCCTTTGAGGAAATCAGCCGCGAGTCGCATGCGGCCACCGCGCCGAACCCGCATGACTTTGCGTTCGTGACCTACCGTCGCAAGCGCTGACCCAGCGCCGCCCAGGTCCACCGTGAACGAACGCTCAGCGGTGGTCAAGCAGCGGCCTCAGGTGCGGCTTCGGTTGGCGATCGCCATGGTGGTGCGGCTGCTTGCCATCTGCATCGTCAAATGCTGGTGGATTGCAGCCGTGCCGATAGGGCTCACGCTGTTGTTGATGTCGGTGCCGCAGGGCCACGAGTTCTATGCCAGCGAGCTCACGCTGGCGTCGCTTTTATCGATCCTCATCGTTTCGTTTTTCTTTTGCCTGCTGTTGGCGGTGCTGTCTGCATGGTTGCTGCTGCCCAAAGACGAAGCCTCTTGTTCCCGCGTGATTCCTGCGGCATGGGCGTTTGGCGCGGGGCTGATGGCGTTGGCCGGGCCCGCCAGCGTCGCCGCCCTCATCGGTTCCAGCGTCTCTGACGGCCTTCTTCCCAAGCCCATTCTGATGGTGGCGGTGATGTGCGCCGCCCACGATGGAAGAAAACTTTTGCGCGCTGCAACCTGCGGGCGCACCGCTCATTTTCCCTGGCCTCACGGACGCCCGCACCGGCAAGCGCGTGGTGCTGTCGTGCCTGGCACGCGAAACGCCGTCCATCGACCCGACCCACCCGGTGTGGCTGGTCGCCGGCGCCAGGCTGCATGCCAGCACCGCCGCGTTCCTGTCCGCCAGGTTTCCGGTCGTCAGTCCGACCGGCCTGTTCACGGCAGCTGGCGAGCACTATCGATTCGTCGATGGCGGCTACAGCGACAACACCGGCGCGGGAACCGCGGTCGAGGTGTTGCGCCTGGTCCAGAAAGCGGCGAACGACCTCGGCCTGGGACCGCGACTGCGGCCGGTCCTGCTGGTGCTGAACACGGACGACACCGCCGCGCCTGAGACGCCGCACCTCTGGGACCACGGCCTGGTGCAGTTGCTGGCCGACCCGCTCAACACGCTGGACGCCGTGCGTGCGGGCAACGCCAAGGACTATCGCCGCTGGCTGGACGCCTCTGCGCTGCCGGAGGCGGACCACGTCCAGGTGGTGGAGTGGCGTTTGCCGAACGATCCCTTGAACCCCTATCCGCTGGGCTGGCTGTTGTCGCAATCGACCCAACGATCGATAGCCGATCACGTCACTGCCAGCATGATGGGCGACGCTGCGAAAAAGCTCGAGCGCGCCACGGGCTGGCATGTCCAGCGCTGCTTGAAGGCGGGTGATGCGGTGTGTGACGAGCAGCGCGCCAAAAGTGAACGATAGCGAGAACCCAGCGACCGGCGCTTCGCCAAGCCTGAACCCCTCACCAGGTGGGGACTACGCTTCCTCGGCTGGAATATGGCTGCCCGATGGGGTACAAGATCGCATGCGTATCCTGTGGAAACCTCGGTGCACCGCCGGCAGCATGGTCCTGGCGGCAGCGTTTGTCGCGGCCGGCAACGCCGTGGCCGAAGAGGATGCGAGCACCGCGGTACAGATCTACCAGCAGCGCACCGCCGACGGCAGGATCGTCCTCACCGACCGACCTGTCACGGGCGCGGTCACACAACGCACCTGGCAGCCTGCGCCCGAAGACGCTGCCGAGGCCCGCACGCGGCGGGAGCAGGCACGGCTCGACGCCCTGGCCGTCAGCGAGCGGGTGCAGCGTGGCATCGACGCGGACCGTCAACGAGTTCAGGAACTGACTTTGGCGCGCATGCAGCTCGCCGAAGCCGAAGCCAGGCGCGATGCCGCACAGGCACGCGCCGAAGAGGCCGTGAGCCCGGCCATCGTCTTCGTGCCGACCCGCGAGTTGCGTCCGTTTCCGCGGCCGCCGCGCCAGCCACGACCCGGGTCGCAGCGGCCGCGGTCGCCGACCCCTGCCGGCATGAAGGCGCCGGGCGAGTTGCCGACCTGAACGCTGTTCAAACAGAACCGGGCGCGGCGCTGCCGCGAGACTGCCGGTTCATGCAGCATGCCGTGGCACGCCGAGCGCAAGAGCCGCTCCCTGGGCAAGAATCACATCCTTTTCACATCAACCCCCTGGGACATCCGTCTATGCACTTGGCCACCTGGAACATCAACTCGCTCGCGGTGCGCCTGCCACAGGTGCTGGACTGGCTGGCGAGCACCCAGCCCGATGCCCTGTGCCTCCAGGAAACCAAGCTCACCGACGACAAGTTTCCCGTCGCCGAGATCGAGGCAGCCGGCTACCACGCACAGTGGTTCGGCCAGAAAACGTACAACGGCGTGGCCTTGCTGACGCGCACCGTCGCGGCCGACGTCGTCAAGAACATTCCCGGCTTCGACGACCCGCAGGCGCGTGTCATCGCGGCCACGGTCAACGGCCTGCGCCTGATCAACGCCTACATGCCCAACGGCCAGGCCCCGGACACCGAGAAGTTCGACTACAAGATGCGCTGGCTGC
>DASQOS010000142.1:0-4725 GCA_035644375.1 Rhizobacter sp. | reverse complement strand
CGGGAGCGCGATCAAGCCGCCGGCTCCCGCCGCGGCGGCACTTTTTCGAACACGCGGCACCGCGTTCGCGTACACCGCCGCGACCGCGTCGGCCTCGAAGCCGGGGGCGGCCGGTTCGCCGGGCGGCAATTTACCCGCCGCCTCGCAAAAGCCGAACACCCGTTGCAGCGACGGCTCCGTGGCCGCGCGCGCCCAGCACTCCATGCGTGACGCGACGGGCGTTGACGAACCGGACAGGAAGGTCACGACATAGGTGTCTTGTGCAGGCACCGGGCATGGCAGGGCAAGCCCGTAGCGGATGCCCGCGGCGCCTGCCGCGTCAGCGCGCAGAAACTTCGGGTTGTGCGCCAGGTCGTCCATGAAGACCGCCCCCTCGCGCTGCCAGGCCCGGCCCGGCAGACCGGCGCCCCGGTTCATGAAGGTCTCGCGCGAGGCGGCCTCGAAGGCTTCGGCGCTTGAACCGTAGCAACCGTCCACCAGGGTCAGATCGGGGGTGACGCGGGGGTCGTTGTGCCAGAGTTCGATGGCACCGGCATCCGGGTTGTCGGCGCCGCAAAAAAACACCAGCACGGCGCGCAGTGCATCGCCGGCATACACCGGCATGCCCACCGCGCAGCGCAGGCCCGCAGCCTTGGCCGCAGCCGCTCGGCGGAAGTAGCCGCCCTGCAGGTCTTTCAGGATGATGGGGCGCGCTTGGTCCCACACCCGCCCCGGCAATCCCTCGCCGCGGCCGAAACACATGGATCGGCTCACGCGGCCGAAATCCAGGGCATTGCAGTACAGCCCATCCGCCAGTTCGAGGAGATGGCCATCCGAGTCTGGAACCCAGACTTCGATGACTTGGAACAGAGTCTTCATGGGCGGATCTCCTGCGGTCGCCATCGAAGTATGCGACTTGGCCTGTCGGTCAAGCGGTCGATGCTGGGCAGCAATATGCGGGCCAGAGCACCCGCCACCTACAATCCGCGCCCCATCCCCTCACGCCGCCATGTTCAAGAACGCCCTGCTGTACCGCATCACCGAATGGACCCCGCCGTCACAGGCCGACATCGAAGGCCGGCTGGCCACCGGCCGCTTCACCGAATGCGGCGCGACGCAGCTCGAATCGGTCGGCTGGGTCGAGCCGCGGGGTGAAAAACACGGCCCCTTGATCGAGAACGTCGGCGGCCAGCTGATCCTGCGGCTGTGCGTCGAACGCAAGGCCGTGCCGACTTCGGTGGTCAAGACCCGGCTCGACGCGCAGCTCGACAAGATCGAGTCCGACACCGGCCGCCGGCCCAAGGGCAAGAAAGCCAAGGAGATCAAGGAAGAGATCGTCCACGACCTGCTGCCGCGCGCGTTTCCCAAGCGCGGCTCGACGCTGATCTGGCTCAACCCGAAAACGAACACGGTGCTGATCGATGCGGCCAGCGTCAAGAAGGCCGACGCCATCCTGACGCGGCTGGTCGAGCTGCTGGGCGGCGGCATCCAGCTGACGCTGCTGCAGACCGAAACCTCGGCCGCGGTCGCGATGGCGCACTGGCTGAAAGAGAAGGAAGCGCCGGCCGGCTTCAGCATCGACCGCGAGTGCGAACTGAAGCAGCCCGACAGCGAGAAGTCGAGCGTGCGTTACGCGCGCCACACGCTGGACATCGACGAGGTGGCCGGCCACATCGAGCAAGGCAAGCTGCCGACGCAGCTGGCGATGACCTGGGAAGGCCGCGTGTCGTTCGTGCTGACCGAGGCCGGGGCGGTGAAGAAGATCAAGCTGCTGGACGGCGTGATCGAAAAGACCTCGTCCGCCGACACAGCAGACGATGGCTTCGATGCCAACGTCGCCATCAGCACCGGCGAGCTGGGCAAGCTGATTCCCGACCTGATCGCCTCGCTGGGTGGCGAACTCGACCGCGAAGCGCAACTGGCCCAGGCCGCCGCGGTGACGGCGCTGCGCGCGGCCGCGGCGGCCTGATGGCTCGGCCGGCGGCGAGGCTTCGCCACCGGTCAGCTTCGAAACCTGCCACCGTATCAAGCAAGACCCAGCGCTGTGGCACATCCCGGCGATCTTCATGACCGGCCTGTCGGATCCCTCGCACATCGTCGAAGGTTTCGAGTGCGGCGCTGTCGACTACGTGGTCAAGCCGGTGCGTGCGCAGGAGGTGCCGGCGCGGCTGGCCACGCATGTGCGCAATGCGCGTGCGGTGCGCCTGGCGCGCGAGGCGATCGACGTCGGCGGCCATGGCGTGCGGGTGATCGATGCGCAGGGCCGCGTCGCCTGGCGCTGGCGAGTCTCGAGCTGGGATAGAACACAATAGAAAGAGCAAGAGGAGGAGACGATGACAGAATTAAAGGTTCTGCTGGGGACACTGGTGCTGAGCTTGTTCGCAGGTTGCGCGACGACCGAACGTGCACCGGCCGATGTCGCGCAGCGCGTCAAGCGCGTCGCGGTGGTTTCGACGGCCGCGGGCGTCTTCGGACGCCAATACATCGGCCACACGGCTTTCGGCAACGAACGCCACGTCAAGCCGATTCCGGAGTGGCGACTGGACCGGATCTACGAGGAACAGATCACCAAGGTCTTGCGCAACACCTACGGGATGACGGTGGTCGACGCGGACATCGACCCGAAGACGTTCGCCAAGGTCGATCGCACCTGGCCCGACAGGTGGCCGGATTGGGGTGCCATCGACGATGTGGCGCGCAAGACCTGCACCGATCACAAGCTGGACGGACTGTTCGTCCTCGCCAAGGTGGGTGACTGGGGCCCGTCCGTTTATGCGGTCGGCCATCCCCAGGGGAAGGGCGCCAACCTTGCGCTGTGGGCGCAACTGGCCTTGATTGACTGCGCCACGGGCAAGCCGATGGCCGCGCGCCTCGTGCAGAACGGGGTCAAGGACCCTGGCGTTCTCGCCAACAGTCTGTATCCGCCCACCATGACCTTGCCCGAGGGGTGGCCCTGGTACGGCGAATGGCAGCCTGAGGTCTACGACCAGGCGAGGATCGAACTGATTCGGCTCCCCCAACAGGCCTGGATCGACACATTGACCTACATGCTGAAATCGCCTGCGAAATAAGGCGACGCTCATGGTGTTCGGCAGCGTCGTTATACTGCCGTTCAGCGCTGATTTGTTCCGGCTTGCGGGCGCTTAAAAAATGCTGCTAAAGAGACGTGGGAATCAGAACCCGGCCTCTTGCCTCATCCGCGCGAGCCGGGTTTTTTGTTGTCTGCCATGTCCATTGCCGCGTCATCGGTCGGGATCGTCCGGCCGCAGTCCATGCACTTTGCCGAGCCGCTTTCTCTCAAGAGCGGCGCCAGCCTGCGTGACTACACGCTGGTCTACGAGACCTACGGCACGCTGAACGCGGACAAGCGCAATGCGGTGCTGGTGTGCCATGCGCTGAACGCGTCGCACCACGTGGCCGGCACCTATGAAAACGCGGAGCGCAGCGAAGGCTGGTGGGACAACCTGATCGGGCCGGGCAAGCCGCTGGACACCAACCGCTTCTTCGTGATCGGCGTCAACAACCTGGGTTCGTGCTTCGGCAGCACCGGGCCGATGCAGACCCATCCCGACACCGGCCTGCCGTACGGCGCGGACTTTCCGGTGGTGACGGTCGAAGACTGGGTTGATGCGCAGGCGCGCCTGCTGGACCGCCTCGGCATCGAGCAACTGGCCGCCGTGCTCGGCGGCAGCCTGGGCGGCATGCAGGCGCTGAGCTGGGCGTTGCGCTACCCGACGCGCTTGCGCCACTGCATTGCGATCGCCACCGCGCCCAACCTGTCGGCGCAGAACATCGCGTTCAACGAGGTGGCGCGGCGCGCGATCGTGACCGACCCGGATTTCCACGGCGGCCATTTCTACGCCCACCACGTGCTGCCCAAACGCGGCCTGCGTGTGGCGCGGATGATCGGCCACATCACCTACTTGTCCGATGACGCGATGGAGGCCAAGTTCGGGCGCAGCCTGCAGGGCCGGGCCGAGCTCGATGCGCCGGCCTACAGCACGCAGAACGTCGAGTTCGAGATCGAAAGCTATTTGCGCCACCAGGGCGACAAGTTCAGCGAGTACTTCGATGCCAACACGTATTTGCTGATCACGCGTGCGCTCGACTACTTCGACCCGGCGCGCGAACATGGCGGCAACCTGACGGCGGCGTTCGCCGGTGCGCAATGCCGATTTCAGTTGATCAGCTTCACGACCGATTGGCGCTTCTCGCCGGCACGCTCGCGCGAGCTGGTCAAGGCCTTGCTCGACAACCGGCTGAACGTGAGCTACGCCGAGATCGACGCGCCGCATGGGCACGATGCGTTTTTGCTGGACGACGCGAGGTACCACGCGTTGCTGCGCGCCTGCTTTGCGAACATGGCGAACGAGGTTTCCTCATGAGTGAGAGGAAAGACATCGAGGTCATTGCGGAGATGGTCCCGAGGGGCTCGCGCGTGCTCGACCTCGGCTGCGGCAACGGCGAGTTGCTGGCGCACCTGCGCGACCACCGCCAATGCACCGGCTACGGCATCGAGATCGCCGACGCCAACGTGCTGGCTTGCACCGAACGCGGCGTCAACGTGATCCAGCTGAACCTGGAAGACGGCTTGGCGATCTTCGAGGACAGGAGCTTCGACGTGGTGCTGCAGCTCGACACCATGCAGCACCTTCGCAACACCGAGCGCATGCTGCGCGAGACGGCGCGCGTCGGCCGCATAGGCATCGTGAGCTTTCCGAACTTCGCTCACTGGCCGAACCGCTT
>DASQOS010000141.1:0-2063 GCA_035644375.1 Rhizobacter sp. | reverse complement strand
GCGCAGCACGTGCGCACGGCGGCACGCGACACCGATGGTTCTGCGGCAGCGGCGCCGCGCTGGCTGGGATGGTTTCGGACATGAGCCTCATCAACCAGGTCTTGCGCGACCTCGATCAACGCCATGCCGAAGCGCCTGTGGGCTCGCCGGCAATCAGAACGACACCGCTTGCATCCGCGCGGCCGCTGCGCCGCTGCGGCCGCTGGTGTGCCGGCATCGCGCTCAGCGCGCTGGCGGTGGTCGGCGGCGGCATGGCGCAAGGGCATCTGACATGGCCTGCGAAGGCGCTGTCTGCCGCTGTGACCCCGCCGGCTGCGCCGGTGGTGGTGGCAGCACCGGTGATCGCCGCTGTGCCGCGGCCGCTCGCAGCGGACGAACCGGCCGAGGCTTTGCCATCGCTGCCCGAACCGACGGTGTCTGCGGCAGCTCCGTCCCCCGCGGTGGCCTTGGCCGCTGTGTCGACGCTGTTGTTGAAGCCCAGCTCGCACCTGAACTTTGTTCCACCCAGCGAGCCTGCGCCGGCGGACATCCACACGTCACCGGTGCCGGTAGCGCCGCGCCCCGCGGCCGCTGCCTCGCCGGTGGCGGCAACCGGCGCCCACGCCGAAAGCCGCATCGACAAACGCAGCCTCAACCGCACGCCGCTGGAGCGTGCCGAAGCCGCCTACCAGCGTGCCGTGGCGGCCCACCAGCAAGGCCTGCTGAACGAATCGGCCGATGGTTTTGCCGCTGCGCTGAAAGAGGAGCCGCGTTTCTTCGCGGCACGCCAGGCACAGGCCGGTTTGCTGATCAGCCAGTCCCGCTTCGACGAAGCACAGGCCTTGTTGCAGCAAGGCCTGGCACTCGACGCCCAGCAGCCCGCGCTGGCCTTGATGCAGGCCCGCTTGTCGGCCGAGCGGCAAGACCTGCCGGCGGCCGTGCAGACACTGAAAGCGGCGCTGCCTGCTGCCGCTGCCGACGCCGAGTACCTCGGCTTTTACGCCGCGATCCTGCAGCGCGCCAACCGCCACGCCGAAGCCTCGGTGCAGTTCGGCGCCGCATTGCAGCTGGTGCCCGCCCACAGCCTGTGGTGGATGGGCCTGGGCATCTCGCTCGCCGCGGAAGGCCAGAACGCGCCGGCGCGCGAGGCTTTCAACCGCGCCAAGCTGAGCGGTGCGTTGCCGCCCGATGCAGCGGCTTATGTCGATTTGCGCCTGCGCCAGCTCCTCTGAGCCCTCGACAGGCTCCTAAAAGTACTCGTCGTACTGGCGGTTCACGCTGGCGTGCGAGTAGTTGCGTTCGAACAGCGCTTGGCTGGCACGCGAGTGTTCGAGGTTGAGCTTCGGGTTGAGCAGGCGCCGGCAATGCCGCGAGAAGCGCTCGATGTCGTTCTCGATGATCAGGCCCTTGGCGCCGTCGGCGGCAATGCCTTCGCTGCCGAACCGGGTCGCGACGATCGGCACACCCATGCGCAGCGCATCGATGATCTTGATCTTGACGCCCGAGCCGAACAGCAGCGGCGCGATCATGCCGGCGCACGACGACAGGATCGGGTCGATGTTCTCTACAAAACCCAGCAGCGACAAATGCCTGGGATGCAGCAGCGCCAGCTGCCTCAGCGTGTCGCTGGCGTGACGGCCAATCACCACCAGTCGAAACGCCGGGATTTCTTCGATCAGGCGGGGCAGGCGCGAGGCGATGAACTGCTCGATCGAGAAGCCGTTGTGCGGCAGGTTCAAGGACCCGAGAAACACGAACGTGGCCTCACCCCTCCAGGTGCGCGGCTGCCGGGCCCTGTCGCTCGGGATGAAGGGGCTGATGGCGCGCACGTTGCTCACCCGGGCGCGTGCGCGCAGGCGCCGGGCTTCATCGGCGTTGACGAGCAAGGCCAGATCGAACCCGCGTGGCTGCCAGTCTTCGGATCGTGCGACCAGCGACCGTTCGCACATCAGCAGCAGGCGTTGCAGGCCCGGCGTCGCCCGGTAGATGGACATCAGGAAGCCGGGGATGTTCTTGGCGAAATTTCCGGTGGCGTCGATGGGCACGCCGGGGAACCGGTCCATCGTTGTCAGCAGCTGCTCGTA
>DASQOS010000140.1:0-2308 GCA_035644375.1 Rhizobacter sp. | reverse complement strand
CCCACCAGACTGAACGATGTGACATGCCCGTGAAACGGACGCAGCTGGGTGCGGCTTTGCTGCGTCAGCAGGTCGAGCCGCACGGGTTGACCGATCAGGTCTTTGAGCTGCAGGTGCGCGTTGGTGCTCAGCGCCAGAACTTCAAACCTGAAGCCGGCGCCGTGGGAACTTTCAGTGACGGCTTCGGGCCCGATGGCCTCGCTGCCCTGCATGCGTTCGGCCAGCAGGACGTTCGGTCCCAGCGGGGTGTACAGGCGCAGAAGACGCTGATTCTGCGTCGGGCCGAGCGCCGCCAGCAGAGCTTGGACAATGGTTTGAGCGGCAGAGAGAACGTTCATGTTGAACCAGCGTCGAAGGCGATCATGCGGACAACAAAGGTCCGCAACGCATCTTCCCAGCGGCGCGCGCGTCACCGCAATCCCTCAAGAGGACGAGCTTGCAGTTACAGATGCAACGTAGGTAACAAGCAGGCACGTGGCCGTGTGTGTTTTTCATTTGACGCTGTACTTGAATTTGCCGTCCTTGCCGGCGCTGACCTTGATGCGTGCGATGGCCTGGCCTTCGGCCATGCGGGCCAGCACGCTTTCGGCGATCTCGGGCAGCAAAGTGCCGTTGAGGATGTGATCGACCGCACGCGCGCCGGTATCGACCTCGGTGCAGCGGGCCAACACGGCGGCAACCAAACCTTCGTCGTAGTCGAACTGGGCCTTGTGGTTGGTCGCGACGCGTGTTGCGATGCGGTCTAGCTTCAAGCGGATGATCTGCTCCAGCACGTCGTCTGAAATGGGGTAGTACGGCACCACCTTCATGCGGCCGAGAAACGCCGGCTTGAACGCCTTGTACAGCTGCGGACGCAGTTGCTCGGTCAAGCTGTCGGCATCAGGGATTTCTTCAGCCGGCTTGTTCAGGCAGGTCTGCATGATGGCCTGCGATCCGACGTTGCTGGTCAGGATGATGAGCGCATTGCGAAAGTCGATTTCGCGGCCTTCGGCGTCGTCCATCACGCCTTTGTCGAACACCTGGAAGAACATCTCGAGCACGTCGGGGTGGGCCTTCTCCACCTCGTCGAGCAGCACCACGCTGTAGGGCCGGCGGCGCACGGCCTCGGTGAGCACGCCCCCTTCGCCATAACCCACATAGCCGGGTGGCGAGCCCTTGAGTCCGCTCACGGTGTGGGCCTCCTGGTACTCGCTCATGTTGATGGTGATCATGTTGCGCTCGCCGCCATACAGCACGTCGGCCAACGCCAGCGCCGTTTCGGTCTTGCCCACGCCGGATGGGCCGATGAACATGAACACGCCTTTGGGCTTGTTGGGGTCTTCAAGGTTGGCGCGCGCGGTGCGCACGCGCTGCGCGACGGCTTCGAGTGCATGGTCCTGCCCGATGATGCGTTGCCGCAGCGTGGGCAGGAGATCGAGCACGGTCTTGATCTCGTCCTTGATCATCTTGCCGAGCGGAATGCCCGTCCACGCGGCCACGATTTCGGCCACCACGGTGCCATCGACCTGCATTGGCACCATCGGGCTTTCGCCTTGCAGGGTGGTCAGCTCGGCGAGTTTGGCCTGCAGTGCGGCCTGTTCGGGTGAGGCCGGCGCTGTCTTGGCCTTTGCAGACTTGGCGCCGGGTTTGGCTTTGGACGACTCCGCCACACCGGCACACTGCGCCACCCCGGGCGCAGGCAGACTTTCCAGGTTCGAACGCATCGCGCGTATCTCGCCGACGAGCGCCTTCTCCTGTTCCCAGCGGGTCTTCAAGACCGCGGCCTTGTCCGACAACTGTTGCTGCTGCTCGGCCAGTTCGGCCAGGCGGGCCTCATGCTGTGCACCCGCCGCCACTTCGCGTTCGAGCGCGAGCTGTTCTGCCCCAAGTCGATCGAGTGCGCGCTGCGTGTCTTCGATGACCGCGGGTGTGGCGCTTTGGCCCAGAGCCACCTTGGCGCAGGCCGTGTCGAGCACGCTGATGGCCTTGTCGGGCAGCTGGCGGCCGCTGATGTAGCGTGCCGACAGCCGCACGGCTTCGGTGATGGCTTCGTCGAACAAGCGCACGTTGAAATGCTTTTCCATCAACGGCGACATGCCGCGCAGCATGGCCGCCGCCAGCACCTCGGTGGGCTCTTCGACCTTCACGACCTGAAAGCGGCGCGCCAGTGCGGCGTCTTTTTCGAAGTATTTCTTGTATTCGCTCCAGGTGGTGGCAGCCACGGTGCGCAGCTCGCCACGCGCCAGCGCGGGCTTGAGCAGATTGGCCGCATCGCTCTGGCCGGCCTGCCCGCCGGCGCCGATCATGGTGTGCGCTTCGTCGATGAACA
>DASQOS010000139.1:0-4974 GCA_035644375.1 Rhizobacter sp. | reverse complement strand
GCTCGATGCGCTGGGCCTGCATGTGGGCGACCCGCTGCTGCTGGGCGATGCCGCGCTGCGCATTGCATCCATCATCGTGATCGAGCCCGACCGCGGCGCCGGCTTCATGAGTTTTGCACCACGTGTGATGCTCAACCAGGCCGACCTGGCCGCCACGGCGCTGGTGCAGCCGGCCAGCCGCGTGAGTTATCGCCTCGCGGTGGCGGCACCCAATGGACAGGATGCGGCGGTCACCGAGTTCGTGACCTGGGCCGAAGCCCGCATCAAGGACCAGTCGCTGCGCGGCATTCGCGTCGAGTCGCTGGAGTCGGGCCGCCCCGAAATGCGCCAGACGCTGGACCGCGCCGAAAAGTTCTTGAACCTGGTGGCCCTGCTGGCCGCCTTGCTGGCTGCGGTGGCCGTGGGCATCGCTGCGCGCGACTTTGCGGATCGCCATCTGGACGATTGCGCGATGTTGCGCGTGCTCGGCCAGCCGCAACGCACGATCGCGTTGCAGTACCTGATCGAGTTCACCCTGGTCGGCGTGCTCGCCAGCGTCGCCGGCGTGGCGATTGGTTTTGCCGTGCACTACGTGTTCGTTTGGCTGTTGGCCGGGCTGGTCAACGCCGCGCTGCCGGCGGCCAGCCTGTGGCCGGCGCTGTTCGGCGTGGGCATCGGCATCACGCTGCTGATGGGATTCGGCTTGCCGCCCGTGTTGCAGCTGTCGCAAGTGCCACCGCTGCGCGTGATTCGGCGCGATGTGGGGGCGCTCAAACCGGCTTCGCTGGCGGTGCTGGGTGCGGGTGCGGTGGGCTTTGCCGCCTTGCTGCTGGCGGTGGCCTCCGACATCCAGCTCGGCCTGATCGCCGTGGGAGGATTTGCCGTCGCGGTCGCGTTGTTCGCGCTGCTGTCGTGGCTCGCGGTGCAGGCCCTGCGCCGTGCTGTGCCCGAGGCCCGGGCGCCACGCTGGCTGGTGCTGGCGACGCGGCAGATCGCGGCTCGGCCGGCCTTCGCGGTGCTGCAGGTGTCGGCGCTCAGTGTCGGCCTGCTGGCGCTGTGCCTGCTGGTGCTGTTGCGCACCGATTTGATTTCCAGTTGGCGCCAGTCCACACCGGCCGATGCGCCCAACCGCTTCGTCATCAACGTGCAGCCCGAGCAAGGGCAGGCGTTTCGGGACCGGCTGCGCGACAGCGGCGTGTCGCATTACGACTGGTTCCCGATGATCCGTGGCCGACTGACGCGGGTCAACGACAAGCCGGTGTCGCCCGACCAGCTGGAAAGCGACCGTGCCAAGCGGCTGCTGGACCGCGAGTTCAACCTCAGTCACGACGCCCGGCTGCCCGAGCACAACAGCGTGACCGCGGGCCAGTGGCTGCCGGAAGAACCCGGCGCGCTGAGCGTGGAAGAGGGCCTGGCCGAGACGCTGCACCTCAAGCTCGGCGACGTGCTGGAGTTCGACATCGCCGGCACCGCTGTCAAGGGCCGCATCACCAGCCTGCGCAAGGTCGACTGGGGCTCGATGCGCGCCAACTTCTTCGTGATGTTCCCGACGGCGCAGATGGCCGATGTGCCGGCCACCTACATCGCCGCGTTTCGTGCGCCTGCGACGCCGGGGTTCGACAACGCGTTGAGCCGCGACTTTCCGAACATCACGGCGATCAACGTGTCGGCGTCCATCGCCCAGATCCAAGGGGTGCTGGACCAGGTGATCCGGGCAGTGCAGTTTCTGTTCACCTTCACGCTGGCGGCGGGCTTGGTGGTGTTGTTCGCGGCGATCACCGCGACGCGTGAGGCGAGGGCGCGTGAGTTTGCGGTGATGCGGGCCTTGGGTGCCAGCAGCAAGTTGCTCGGGCAGGTGCAGAGGGCTGAGTTGTTGGGGGTCGGGGCGCTGGCCGGTTTTCTGGCGTCTGTCGCGGCGATGGCAGTGGGGTGGACGCTGGCGAGGTTCGTGTTTCAGTTCTCTTGGAATCCATCGCCCTGGGTGCCGTTGATTGGCGCTGCTGCGGGGGCTTTGTTGGCGTTGGGGGCGGGGTGGTGGGGGTTGAGGGAGGTGTTGCGGAGGCCTGTTGTGGAGACGTTGCGGGTGGCGGCGCAATAGGGTTTTGTTTTTTTGGTTTCTTTCTTTCTTTCCATCTGCGATGCACCGCGTCGGGATTCGCCCCGACAGGCGAGTAACTTTCTTCTGTCGGGCCAGAAGAAAGTCACCAAAGAAGAGGCCCTCAACACCAGCCATTTGGGCGTCACGCTGCGGCTACAAAGCACGTTCAGCGGCTCGCCCCACGATTCAGCGTGCCACACGCTTCGTCTCGCTTCGCTTCGGGCCAACTCGGCCGGTCCGGAGCGAGAAGTTTTCCGAAGGCTTGAACGCCAGGCAGTGGGTTTTGGCTCGGCCGCATTGAACACGTCCTGTAGCCGAAAGCAACCGGCCAAATCAGCTGGTGTTAGGCGCCTCTTCTTTGGTGACTTTCTTCTGGCAAGACAGAAGGTCGCGCAGCGGGGGTTCGCTCACTTCGCGCAGCGAAGTTATGCGAACACCAAAGTTACTCGCCTGTCGGGGCGAGACCCGACGCCGCCTCACGCAGTGTGAAGAAAACATAAAAGCAAAAGGCGACCCTCAGGCCGCCTTCATCCCCATCCCCTACCAAGCAATCTCAGTGCTTGTCGTCCATCAACCCCATCTCTGGGCTCGCCATCAGCGACTCGATGTCCATCATGATCAACATGCGGTCATTGACGCTGCTGATGCCGGTGATGAACGAGGTGTCCACCGCCGAAGCCATTTCAGGTGCCGGCTTGATCGAGCTGGCGCTCAGTTCCAGCACGTCCGAGACCGAATCAACCACCGCGCCCACCACCCGGCCACGCACGTTGAGAACGATCACCACCGTGAAGCTGTTGTACTCGGCGGTTTCGCAACCCAGCTTCAAACGCAGGTCGACGATCGGCACGATGACGCCGCGCAGATTGACCACGCCCTTGACGAACGGCGGCGCGTTGGCGATGCGGGTCGGCATTTCGTAGGAGCGGATTTCCTGCACCTTCAGAATGTCGATGCCGTACTCTTCGCCACCCAGACGAAAGGTCAGGTATTCGCTGCCCGACTGGGAAACCAGCGCAGCACGGGCCGCTTCATGGCGGGCAACGTGGGCGGCTTCGTGAATCATGTCCATGTGAATTCCTCTCGGTGAATGCCGGGAACGGCTTGCTACAAGACTATCGGCGCCTCAGCAGCAAACTGAAGGGTCGATTTGATGCGGAAGAACCCGGCATTTGCCGCGCAAACCAAGCCGTCCCGGGAAAAAGGGACAGGACAGGAGCAGCGGCCGGCGCTATTTGTAGACGCCGCCGCAGACGACGGCGTCGTCCAGCTTCTCGCAGTACATGCTCTTGGGCTCGATCTTCTTGCTCACCGGGTTGGTGAACTTGTAGTCCTGCCAGAACGTGCCCTTGCTCTGGGCGAGCTCCACCCGCTCCTTGACGAAGGCCTTGCCGTCGATGTCCTTCAAATCGAGCATGTTCTTGCCGATCATCTGCGGATTGGCGCCATGCGCCCGAACAATGCCGTCGATCCCGTAGACCACCAGGTACAGGTCGCGGTCGGTAAAAAGGCCCGGCCGGGCGTTGATTTCGGCATACGCCTGCGCTTTCCCCTGGGCCTTGATGTAGGCCACGCCGCGCTTGACCATCGCCACGGCCTCGGCCGGCGTGGCGTTGTCGTCCCAGCCTGATGCGGTCGTGTACCAGGCCACCGCAAGCAGGGCCAGCAGGGCCAGCAGGCACAGGCGGCCGAAGTGCTTGGCCATCGAGAGATCCTTTCACACGCAGTCGCAACGAACACCGGTGGCGCCGCAGACAGGGGGTGGCTGTTGCAGTGCGCCGAGGCGCCGTATGTTGCCACCAACTCGTGGCCTGGTGATCCATGGCGTTCTGCGGCCCCGAAAAACGCGCTGGCCCAAGATCCCGGGCCACCCGGCAAGTCGATCCGCCGAGGTCCTAGAAGGATTCCCAGTTGTCCGTGCCGGTGCTTGCACCGGCTTTGGCGGCGGCGGGTGCGTGCTGGGCCGGTTTCGCCGCAGCCGCTTTGGGTTTGATCGGCAAGCGAGCCACATTGGTCGCACGCTGCGGCGAGCGGCGTTCGACGCTGGGCGCCTTGCTGGCAAAGTTTGACAAATCACCGCCTCCGGCGAGCTTGAACACCGCGACGGCACCGACCAGTTGCTGGGCCTGGCCCTTGAGGCTTTCGGCCGCGGCGGCACTTTGTTCGACCAGGGCGGCGTTCTGCTGCGTGGCCTGGTCCATCTGGGTGATCGCTTGGCCAACCTGGCCTACACCTGCGGATTGCTCCAGGCTGGCCGAGCTGATCTCGCCCATGATGTCGGTGACGCGCCGAATCGATGCCACCACGTCCTGCATCGTCACGCCCGCCTGGTCCACCAGCTGGCTGCCTTGCTCGACGCGGTCCACACTGTTAGAAATCAGCGTCTTGATCTGCTTGGCGGCCTCGGCGGAGCGCTGCGCCAGGCCGCGCACTTCGCTGGCCACGACCGCGAAGCCGCGGCCCTGTTCGCCGGCGCGTGCCGCTTCCACTGCGGCGTTCAACGCCAGGATGTTGGTCTGGAAGGCAATGCCGTCGATCACGCTGATGATGTCGCTGATCTTCTTCGACGAATCGTTGATGCCCTTCATCGTTTCGACCACGCGGTTCACGACCTCGCCGCCGGAAATGGCCACGGTCGACGCCTTCATGGCCAACTGGTTGGCCTGATGCGCGTTGTCGGCGTTCTGTTTGACGGTGCTGGAAAGCTCTTCCATCGAAGCTGCGGTCTCTTGCAGCGCGCTGGCTTGTTGTTCGGTGCGCTGGCTCAGGTCGTTGTTGCCCTGAGAAATCTCGGCGCTGGCCGTGGCCACGCTCTCCGCGCTCTGGCGCACGCCGGAAACGGTCTGGCGCAGTTTGGCCTGCATGCGGCTGAGCGCATCCAGCAATTGCCCCATTTC
>DASQOS010000138.1:0-7395 GCA_035644375.1 Rhizobacter sp. | reverse complement strand
CATCACTTGAAGTGGTCGAAGCCGTGCGCCGCGAAGGCGACGGGCTCGCCACGCGCGTCGACGAAGCGCAGCTCTTCGCCGGCATCGATGTGGCCGATGCGCGTGACCGCCACGCCGGCACTGCGGGCGGCGGCTTGCACCGCATCGGCCCGGGCCGGCGGCGCCGTGAACAGCAGCTCGTAGTCGTCGCCGCCGGCCAGCGTGCATTCGCGCCGCCACACCCAGGGCAGCGCGGCGATCGCCGCGCTCTGCGGCAGCGCATCGACCTGCACCGTGGCGCCCACCGACGAACGCTGCAAGATGTGCGACAGATCGCCCAGCAGACCGTCCGACACGTCGATGGCGCTGCTCGCCACGCCGCGCAGGGCCAGGCCCAGGGCCACGCGTGGTTGCGGCTGTTCGGCCCGGGTGCGGGCCAGCTCGAAAGCCTCGGCATTCAAGGCCAGCGCGCCGCGAAATACCTCCAGCGCCAGCCGCGCATCGCCGACGCTGCCGCTGACGTACAGGTCGTCGCCGGCGCGCGCGCCCGAGCGCAGCAAGGCCTGGCCTGCCGGCACTTCGCCGAAAACGGTGATGCAGATGTTCAGCGGCCCCTGTGTCGTGTCGCCGCCGATCAGTTCGCAGCCGTGCTCGTCGGCCAGCGCCAGCAGCCCTTGAGAGAACCCGGCGAGAAACACCTCGTCGACCTGCGGCAGCGCCAAGGACAGCAAAAACGCCAGCGGCCGCGCGCCGCAGGCGGCAAGGTCGCTCAGGTTCACCGCCAAGGCCTTGTGGCCCAGGCGCTGCGGTGCCACCGTGGACAGAAAATGCCGTCCTTCGACCAGCATGTCGCACGAGGTCGCGAGCTGCATGCCGGGGGCCGGCGCCAACAGCGCGCAGTCATCGCCGACGCCCAGCGTCGCGCGCTTCACCGGGCGCGTGAAGTACTTTGCGATCAGATCGAATTCACCGAGTGTGCTCACGTTGTCTCTTGCGCCAGGGGCCAGGTTGATTCAGGGAGGTGCGTCGCGCAGCAGATTCGCCAGCTCCACCGCCGATTTGACGCCCATCTTCTCAAACACGCGCGCGCGGTGCACTTCGACCGTGCGCACGCTGATGTTGAGTTGGTCGGCCATCAGTTTGTTCGACTCGCCGTCGATGACGCGCTGCATCACCTCGCGCTCCCGGTCGGTCAGCTCGGTGAGGTTTTTCCTGACCGCCGCCGCGCCGCGGCGCGCACGAATCGCCCGGGCGCTGTCGACCAGCGCGCGCTCGACGCGGTCCACCAGCGCGTTGTCGGAAAACGGCTTTTCGACAAAGTCGAAGGCGCCGTGCTTGACCGCCGCCACGGCGGTCGGCACATCGCCATGGCCGGTCAAGAAGATCACCGGCAAGGCAGGCAGCAAACCGCGTTCGGCGAGCCGGTCGAACAGCAGCAGCCCGCTCATGCCGGGCATGCGCACGTCGAGCAGCAAGCAGCTGGGCGACATCGGCCAGCCGGGCCCGCAGGGGCCGGCGCGCGTGTCTTCGGGACGCGCGTCGAGCATGGCCTCGAAGGCTTCGGCGCTGACAAACCCCTCGGACAACAAGCGCCGCGACCGCAGCAGCCAGGCCACCGCGTCGCGCACCACGGGTTCATCGTCCACCAGGTAGACCATCGGCAGGCCCAGGTCGGTTGGAATGTGCGGGCTCATTGAAGTACCTTCGTGCCGGCACTCCGGCTTGAGGCCAGGGCCTCGGGTTTCTCGGCGTGCAAGTCGCTGCGCGGATGGGCCGGGTGCGCAGCCGGCAGCGTGAAGCGGAACTCCGTGCCTGCCGGGGCAACGCCGTCGGCCGACGGCAGGTTCAGAAAATCGAGTCCGCCGCCATGTTGTTCGATCACCGTGCGGCACAGGCTCAGGCCCAGCCCCATGCCTTCGGGGCGCGTGGTAAAGAACGGCGTGAACAGACGTTCGGCCACCTGCGGCGCGACGCCATGGCCATGGTCGATGACGCTGAAGCCGACCCAGCGCGCGTCGCTCTGGCGCACGCGGATCAGTAGCACCCGCTGCGACAGCGGCGTGTGTTCCTCCATCGCCTGGATGCCATTGCGCGTGAGGTTGAGCAGCACCTGTTCGAGCATCGTGCGGTCGCACACCACGTGCGGCGCCGGGCTCGGCATGTCGACCTCGATCTGCGCACCCGATTTGCGCGCCTGCAGACGCACCAGCGGCAGCACCGCCTCGATCAGTTGGTCGGCACGCATCGGTTCGCGCGTCTGTTCGCGCCGCCGCACGAAGTCGTGCACGCTCTTGATGACCTTGCCCGCGCGCTCGGCCTGTTCGGCAATGCGCTGCGTGGCCTGGCGCAGCAGGGCCTGCGTGTCGGTCGCCGTGGCCGGGTCGGCATCGTCCATCAGGTTCAGCGAACCGGCGGCATAGCTGGCGATCGCCGCCAGCGGCTGGTTCAGTTCGTGGCTCAGCAGCGACGCCATCTCGCCCACCGTGGCCAGGCGCGCCGTGGCCTGCAAACGCTCTTGCTGTTGGCGCGACAGCTCCTCCACCTTGCGTTGCTCGCTGATGTCGAGCACCGAGCTCATCCAGCCGGTGTGATGGCCGGCCCCGTCGACCAGCGGCGCTTCGAAGATCAGCACCGACAGGCGCTCGCCGTTGCGCTTGATGAAGGTGGTTTCGTACCCCTCGTGCGACGGCGCGGAAGCCAGCCGGCGCAGCTGCGCGCGCCGGTATTCGAGCGCCCTGTCCGGCGGCCAGTACGGCGGGATCGACCGGCCGATCAGCTCCGCGACGGCGTAGCCGACCATCTCGCAGAACGCCGGGTTCACATAGGTGATGCGGCCATTCAGGTCGCGCGCGCGCAGGCCGGTGACCAGCGAGTCTTCCATGGCCTTGCGCAGCGCCAGCGCTTCGGCCAGCGTGGCCTCCATGCTGGCGCGCCTGCGCCCATCGCGCGCCAACAACACCACCACGACGCTGAGCGCCAGCGACAGGCCGAGCACCAGCGCGACGGTCACATGGGGAATCAGCTGCGGCGTGCCGCGAACGCTGTCCACGCGGAGCTGCAGGGTCAGGCCGGGAAGTTCGACCAGCCGCTGCGAACGAAACACGCCGCCGCCGCGCAGCCAGCCGGCGCGCGCCAGCCGGGCGCCGTCTCCATCGACGAACGACAGCTCATAGCTGCGCAGCACCTGGGGGTCGAGCACATGGTTGAGCAAGTTGAACAGCGAAAAACTGCCGATCACGTAGGCCACGGTCGCGCCGCCGGACTGCACCGGCAGGCACAGGTCGATCAGTTCCTGTCCGAGCCCGCCCGGCTGCGGCACGAAATAGCTGTGCGAGAACGACGGCGACACCAGCCGCTTGGCGTTGAGGCAGGCGGTCTGCGCCTGGAATTCGAAGTCGTCGCGCTGGATCTGCGTGAACACCGGGCTGCCCAAGGGCGAGTCGACCTCCATCTCCAGACGCATGTCGATGTCCCGGCGCTCGACGCGCCGAATCTCGCGCTTGCTGCGCAACAACTCCAGGGCCTGGGCTTTCCATTGCGGGGCCGGTGGCCGGTTCCACATCAGCGCTTGCAGGCTCTGCTCGTCGCGCGTCACGGCCTGCCGCAAGTCGCTCGCCGCGCCGGCCGCCGTGGTGTCGACCTGCTCCTGCGCGCGGTTGCTTTCGTAGTCGAGCGACAACCACACCAACAGCGTCTGTGCGATCAGCAGCAAACCGACCAGCGCCCCCCACAGCAAGGCCCGGCGCCAGCGGCGCGGTTTGTGGGCCGCTTCGGGCAAGGCTTGCATCGGGGCAGCGCGTCGGGTCGGGCGGGGAATCGGTGTCCGGGCGCCGGCTCAGGCCCGGTCCAGCTCGGCCCGCATCGCGTCGATCACCGCCCGGTAGTCCGGCTTGCCGAAGATCGCGCTGCCGGCGACGAAGGTGTCGGCACCCGCGGCCGCCACCTGGCGGATGTTGTCGACCCGGATGCCGCCGTCGACTTCGAGCCGGACGTCGCGCCCGCTGGCGTCGATCAGGCGGCGCGCGGCGGCGATCTTTTTCAGCATCGCCGGAATGAAGCTCTGCCCGCCGAAGCCGGGGTTGACGCTCATGATCAGCACCAGGTCGACCTTGTCGATCACCCACTCCAGCACATCCAGCGGCGTGCCCGGGTTGAACACCAGGCCGGCCTGGCAGCCTTCGGCGCGGATCAACTGCAGCGTGCGGTCGACGTGGGTGCTGGCGTCCGGGTGAAAGCTCACCAGGTCGGCCCCGGCCTTGCAAAACGCCTGTGCCAGCGCATCGACCGGCTGCACCATCAAATGCACATCGATCGGCACCTTGGCGCCATCGGCCTGGACCGCATGCTTGCGCAAGGCCTCGCAGATCATCGGTCCGAACGTCAGGTTCGGCACGTAATGGTTGTCCATCACGTCGAAGTGAATCCAGTCGGCGCCGGCGGCAATCACGCTGCGCACTTCATCGCCCAGGCGGGCGAAATCGGCCGACAGGATGCTGGGTGCGATGCGGTAGGAAGGCTTTTTCATGCGCGGATGTTAGGAGCGTCCCTAAAATGACCCCATGACCTCTCCCCAATTGACCTGCAGCGTCAGCGTACGCCACCTGCCCGAGCAATCCGATGCGGCTGCAGGCATCAACGCCTTCTCTTACACCATCACCATCCAGAACACCGGCGACGTGACCGCGCAGCTGATCGCGCGCCACTGGATCATCACCGATGCCCAGGGCCATGTCGAAGAAGTGCGCGGGCTGGCCGTGGTGGGCCAGCAGCCGCTGCTGAAGCCGGGCGAACGCTTCGAATACACCAGCTGGACGCGCATCGCCACGCCCCAGGGCAGCATGCGCGGCAGCTTCTTCTGCATGACCGACGAAGCCCAGCCGTTCGACGCCGTGGTGCCCGAGTTCGGCCTGACGCTGGCTTCCGCGCTGCACTGATGTTCGGCATCGGCGCCTTGCGCCGAAAGAGCGCCTGGGACCTGAGCGCGCTGCTGAACGCCGCAGACGCGACGCTCAGCATGGCCGAGCGCCACCTCTGGCTGGTGCGCATGCTGGAATGGCTGCGCCATGCGCCGCTGCCCAACCAGCAGACGCCGACACCGGTGCTGCGCCTGCGGCACCTGCTCAACGTGTTGCAGCGCAACCCCGCGCACCAGGTCCAGGTGGCTGCGCTGTTGTCGCGCGTGTGGAGCGAGGTCGACAGCGTGGCCTTGCTGGCCGATTTCGGCTTTCCGGCGCGCATGGACCTGAGCGGCGAGCTGGGTCAGCGTTTGCGTTTGCGCCTGCTGCCCACCTCACCCGACACCACAGACCTGGCCGATCTGTTCGGCCTGCTGTTTCCGGCCGCCAGCGATGCCGTGTGGCTGGACGCGATCGACGAAGACACCTTGCAGCGGCTGTTGACGCTGCTGTCGCCGGACGACCCGGCGCCGGCGCACTGGCGCGCGCCGTTTCTCGACGCGATCATGTTCTTGTCGGGCGCCGTCGGTGCGGCCGGCTTTTCGTCGGAGCTGCGCAAGCGCATGAGTCCCGAGCTGCTGGCGGACAAGCCGTTTCGCCAGCTGAGCAGCGTGGCCGAACGCATTCGCCAGCAGGCCGAAGCCGGCGACGAAGAGGCGCTCGGCCGCGAAGCCCACTACATGCGCGCCGTGCTCGACACCTGCCGGCGCGCCGCCGACAGCGTGCACAACCACCTTGAAGAACACGGCGTGTCGGTCGACGTGGTGTTCCAGCTGGACCAGCTGTTCAAACGCACGGTGCGCATCGAAGAGCTGCTGACCTGCGTGCTGAGCCCGACGCCGGGCGCCGACATCACGCGCCTGCTGGCGGGCCTGGTGCGTGTGGCCGACGAGCGGCGCAGCCTGCGTGCGCTGTTCGCGCGCCACTACTCGCTGCTGGCACGCAAGGTGGCCGAACGCAGCGCCGAAACCGGCGAGCACTACATCACGCGCGATCGCGCCGCCTATGGCCGCATGCTGCGTGCCGCGGCCGGCGGCGGCGCGGTGCTGGCGGCCACGACCTTCATCAAGTTCCTGGTGCTGGCGATCGGGCTGTCGGCGTTCTGGGGCGGCTTCTTCGCCGGCGTCAACTACGCCGGCAGTTTCGTGCTGGTGCACCTGATGCACTGGACCGTTGCCACCAAGCAGCCGGCGATGACCGCGCCGGCGATGGCGCAAAAACTCTCCGACGTGTCGGACGACGCGGCGGTCGAGGGGTTCGTCGACGAGGTGGCGAACCTGATCCGTTCGCAGGCCGCCGGCATCGTCGGCAACCTGAGCATGGTGGCGCCGCTGGTGCTGGCCGTGCAGCTCGGTTGCGTGGCCGTGTTCGGGGCGCCGCTGGTGGGCCGGGCAGACGCCGAGCACGTGCTGCAATCGCTGACGCTGCTCGGGCCGACGCCCTTGTTCGCCGCGTTCACCGGCGTGCTGCTGTTTGCCAGCTCGCTGATCGCCGGCTGGGTGGAGAACTGGTTCGTCTGGCACCGGCTCGACAGCGCCATCGCCTGGAACCCGCGCATCGTCGCCCGGCTGGGCGGTGCGCGTGCGCAGCGCTGGGGGGCTTATTGGCGCGCCAACATCTCGGGGTTTGCATCGAACATTTCACTCGGGTTGATGCTCGGCATCGTGCCCGCCGTGGCCGCCTTCTTCGGCCTGCCGCTCGAAGTGCGGCACGTCACCTTGTCGACCGGCCAGCTCGCCGCGGCGGCCGGCGCCATCGGCTGGGATGTCATTCACCACAGCGCGTTCTGGTGGTGCCTGGCCGGCATTCCGCTCACCGCACTGCTGAACCTGAGCGTCAGCTTCTTCCTGGCTTTCAAGGTGGCGCTGCGTTCGCGCGGCATCCGCCTGCAAGACCGCAGCCGCATCTACCGTGCGATCCGCCGCCGTCTTTGGCACCGGCCGTGGTCTTTCATTGCGCCGCCGCGCAATGAACCGCAACCAGTGTCAGCGCCCTGAGCTGTCCGGCCCCGACGCGTCATCATCCCGGCGTTCGCCGTTCTTGCGGCCCGAAAACATGGTCCACCACACGATCAACACCAACACCGCCATCGCGCCGAAAGCTTCCAGCAAGATCAAACCCATGATGAATGTCTTTGGTGATGGCGTGAAGGGGCGCGGCGGATGGGGCTGGCCGGCATGGATGTCGGCGCTGATTCTAGGGCTGCTCGCCGGCTGCGCCACCGAGTCGGACATCGGCCCGCCTGCAACAGACACGCGCCCACCGGCCAGCCTGCCGAGCGCGAACCCGCCGCCCGTCGCAGCGGCGCCGCGTGTGGTGTTGCAACGCCCGCGCGCGCGCTGGGTCAGCGCCGACTGGAGCGAGCTGCCGGGCTGGGACGCCGACCTGCTCGCCGACTGGTGGCCCGCGCTGCTGCGTGGCTGCGACAAACCGGTGCCCGAGTGGACGCGCGTGTGCAGCG
>DASQOS010000137.1:0-10159 GCA_035644375.1 Rhizobacter sp. | reverse complement strand
GGCCACCACCCGGTTGAAATGGCCGCAGTGATCGCGGCGGCGCGCGGCGCGTTCCCGGGGCGCCGGCTGGTGATCGCTTTCCAGCCGCACCGCTACACCCGCACGCGCGATTGCTTCGAGGATTTCGTCAAGGTCATGGGCACGGCCGACGCGGTGCTGTTGGCCGAGGTGTATGCCGCCGGCGAAGCGCCCTTGGTGGCCGCCGATGGCCGCTCGCTGGCGCGCGCATTGCGGGTGGCCGGCAAGGTCGACCCGATCTTCGTCGACGAGATCACGCTGATGGCTGCGGCGATTGCCGAGCACGCGCGCGACGGCGACGTGGTGATTGCGATGGGTGCCGGCAGCATGGGTGTGGTGGCGGGCCAGGTGCTTGAACTTTTGAAGGAGGCAGCCGCATGAACGTCGACCTTGCAGCCCTCGGAAAAGTCGCGGTGTTGATGGGCGGCACCTCGGCCGAGCGCGACATCTCGCAGATGTCGGGCAGCGGCGTGCTGGCGGCGTTGCAGTCGCTGGGCGTCAATGCGCATCGGTTTGATCCGGCCGAGCAGGACCTGAGCGAATTGAAGCAGCAGGGTTTCGCGCGCTGCTTCATCGCGCTGCACGGTCGTCACGGCGAAGACGGCACGGTGCAGGGCGCGCTCGAGCTGCTGGGGATTCCGTACACCGGCTCGGGTGTGATGGCCTCGGCGATCGCGATGGACAAGGTGATGACCAAGCGCGTGTGGATCGCCGAAGGGCTGCCGACACCGCGTTATGTGTGGCTGTCGGCCGATGAGCAGCAGGACGAACGTGTTTTGAAGGTGCCTGATGAGCTGGGCTTGCCGCTCATCGTCAAACCGCCGCGCGAAGGCTCGTCGATCGGCATCACCAAGGTCACGGCCCCTGCGGGCATGCAGGCGGCGGTCGCGCTGTCGGCGCGCTACGACAACGACGTGTTGTGCGAGGAATTCATCGATGGCGAGGAAGTCACCTGCCCGGTGCTCGGCGAGGGCCCGAACGCCCGCGCCTTGCCGGTGGTGCGCATCGTCGCGCCCGATGGCGCCTACGACTACCAGAACAAGTACTTCACCGACGTCGTGAAGTACCAGGTTCCGAGCGGGCTGCCTGCGGCCGAAGAGCAGGAAATCCAGCGCACCGTGGTGGCGGCTTACCGCGCGCTGCGCTGCCGCGGTTGGGGCCGCGCCGACCTGATGATCCGCAAGACGGATCGCAAGCCATTCCTGCTGGAGATGAACACGTCCCCGGGCATGACCTCGCATTCGCTGGTGCCCAAGTCGGCCGGCGCCGCCGGCATGGGCTACGAGCAGCTGTGCCTGCACCTGATTGCCCACGCCGCGCTGGACGCGCCGGCCGCGCCCTGAGCCATCACAGCATGCGCCCCCACGCCGCCCTTCAACCCGCGCTGAACACCGAGCTGCCGGGCGAGGTGCGCCTGGTCAACGCCACGGCCAGCCTGCTGCTGCTGGCGGCGGCGCTGCTGGCGCTGACGCTGCTGCTGGGCTGGCTGATGCGGCAACCGGTGTTCACGATCCGCGGGCTGCGTGTTGAAGGCGAGGTCACGCGCAACAGCGTGTCGACGATCCGCGCCAATGCGCTGCCGCAGATGACCGGCAACTTCTTCACGCTGGACATGGCACGCGCGCAGCGCGCCTTCGAATCCGTGCCCTGGGTGCGCCAGGCGATCGTGCGCCGCGTCTGGCCGAACCGGCTGGCGGTGCAGCTGGAAGAACACCACGCGGTGGCCCTGTGGTCTGAAGAAAGCGGCGATCAACTGGTGAACACGCAAGGCGAGGTGTTCCAGGCCAACCTGGGCGACGTGGAGGACGAATCGCTGCCCACGCTGCAAGGCCCCGAAGGCAGTTCGGCGCTGGTGCTGGCGACCTACCGGCGCCTGACGCCGATCTTTGCACGCCTGGGCCTGCACATGGACTCGCTGTCGCTCACCGGGCGCGGCTCGTGGCGCGCCGAGTTCGACAGCGGGGCCGAGATCGAACTGGGCCGCGGCACCGACCAGGAACTCACGCAGCGCAGCGAGCGCTTCGTGGCCACCGTGACGCAGGTGATCGAGCGCTACCAGCGTCCGCTGGTGTACGCCGACCTGCGCCACAACGAAGGCTATGCGTTGCGGCTCAAGGGCATCACAACGACGACGGCCACGCCGGCCCACGCGGGAAAAAACTGAGGGTCACATGGCCAAAGAATTCAAAGACATCGTGGTGGGTTTGGACATCGGCACGGCCAAGGTGATGGCCGTGGTGGCCGAGGTGCTGCCCAGCGGCGAACTGCGCCTCGCCGGCCTGGGCATCGCGTCGGCGCACGGGCTCAAGCGCGGCGTCGTGGTCAACATCGACGCAACGGTGCAATCGATCCAGCAGGCGCTGAAAGAGGCCGAGATGATGGCCGACTGCAAGATCACCCGCGTCTACACCGGCATCACCGGCAGCCACATCCGCGGCCAGAACTCGACCGGCATGGTGATCGTGCGCGACAAGGAAGTGACGCCCATCGACGTGGCGCGCGTGGTCGAGACCGCCAAGGCGATCAACATCCCGAACGACCAGCGGCTGCTGCTGGTCGAGCCGCAGGAGTTCGTGATCGACGGCCACGAAGTGAAGGAGCCGATCGGCATGAGCGGCGGCCGGCTCGAAGTCAAGGTGCACATCGTGACCGGCGCGCAAAGCGCGGCCGAGAACATCGTCAAGTGCGTGCGCCGCTGTGGGCTGGAAGTGGACCAGCTGGTGCTGAACCCGAGCGCCAGCAGCCACGCGGTGCTGACCGAAGACGAAAAAGACCTGGGCGTGGCGCTGGTCGACATCGGCGCCGGCACCACCGACGTGGCGATCTTCACCGACGGCGCGATCCGCCACACCGCGGTGATCCCGATTGCCGGCGACCTGATCACCAGCGACATCGCGATGGCCTTGCGCACGCCGACCAAGGACGCCGAGGAGATCAAGGTCGAGTACGGCGTGGCCAAGCAGCTGCTGGCTGACCCGAGCGAGCAGCTCGAAGTGCCGGGGTTGGGCGACCGCCCGCCGCGCATGCTGAGCCGCCAGGCGCTGGCCGGCGTGATCGAGCCGCGCGTCGAAGAGATCTTCTCGCTGGTGCACCAGGTGATCCGCGACAGCGGCTACGAAGAACTGCTGTCCAGCGGCATCGTGCTGACCGGCGGCGCCGCGGTGATGCCGGGCATGGTGGAGCTCGGCGAGGACATTTTTCTGAAGCCGGTGCGCAAGGGCATTCCGCTCTACCACGGCGCGCTGCACGACATGGTGGCGAGCCCGCGCTCGGCCACCGTGATGGGTTTGCTGGAAGAGGCCAGGCTGGGCCGTGCGCGCGGCATGAAGGCAGCCCAACAGGCGGGCTCGGTGAAGACGCTCTTCGGCCGGCTCAAGGATTGGTTTCTTGGGAACTTTTGAACTCAACCAAGACGGGGTGACCATGACGACACACGCATTCGACAGTCTGATCGGGCAACCCTGCAGAAGCCGGGCTCCGCCGGGTTCTCGACGACACAAGACCGGGGGTTCGGGCTAGGGCGAACCGGACACGGCAACAAAAAAACAAATGAACAGACGAGTTATTGAACTGACCACGCGTCAGACACGAATCAAACGGCAACTGCACACAGATTGGAGTCCAACATGGCTATTGAAATGATCGAAGAATTTGACCTCGGCACCCAGATCAAGGTGATCGGCGTCGGCGGTGGCGGCGGCAACGCGGTCGACCACATGATTGCGCAAGGCGTGCAAGGCGTGGAGTTCGTTTGCGCGAACACCGACGCGCAGGCGCTCAACCGTTCCAGCGCGCACCACCTGATCCAGCTCGGCAGCACCGGGCTCGGCGCCGGGGCCAAGCCCGAGGCCGGCCGCGCCGCGGCCGAAGAGGCGGTGGACCGCATCCGCGAATCCATCAAGGGGTCGAACATGCTGTTCATCACCGCCGGCATGGGCGGCGGCACCGGCACCGGTGCGGCGCCGGTGATCGCGCGCGTGGCCAAAGAGATGGGCATCCTGACCGTCGGCGTGGTCACCAAGCCGTTCGACTTCGAAGGCAAGCGCCGCATGAAGGCGGCCGATGCCGGGCTGGCCGAACTCGAAGCCAATGTCGACTCGCTGATCGTGATCCTGAACGACAAGCTGCTCGACGTGCTGGGCGACGACGTGACGCAGGACCAGGCTTTCGCGCACGCCAACGACGTGCTGCGCAATGCGGTCGGCGGCATCAGCGACATCATCCACATCCCCGGGCTGGTGAATGTCGACTTCGAAGACGTGAAGACCGTGATGAGCGAGCCGGGCAAGGCGATGATGGGTACCTCGACCGCCGGCGGTCCGGACCGTGCGAACAAGGCGGCCGAAGGCGCCGTGGCCTGCCCACTGCTCGAAGGCATCGACCTGTCGGGTGCGCGTGGCGTGCTGGTGTTGATCGCCGCCGGGCGCAGCACCTTCAAGTTGAGCGAGAGCCGCAACGCTATGAACTGCATTCGCCGCTACGCCGCCGAAGACGCGCATGTGATCTACGGCACCGCGTACGACGAAAGCCTGGGCGACCAGTTGCGCGTGACGGTGATCGCGACCGGCCTGAGCCCGGCCAAGCGCGTGCAGGCGCCGATGACGGTGGTGCACAGTGCGGTCGCACAGCGCACCGGCACCGACAACCTGCCGGTGCTGAACCAGCCGGTGCACACCGGCCCGAGCGGGCACGACTACAGCGGCATGACGGTGCCGAGCGTGTGGCGCAACGGGCGCAGCGCGGCCGCGAAGGTGGATGCGTTGGTGAGCAATGGGATGGATGAGATCGAGATACCGGCCTTCCTCCGCAAACAAGCCGACTGACCACGCCGGAAGCTGCTGCGCGGCTTGATCTGCGACCGGAGGTGCTCGCCGTACAGGAAGTACGGCTGCGCTCCTGCGGCCACACCTCAAGCCGCTCGCGACGCTTCCGACGAGGTCAGTCCAGCTGTCAGCGGTAGATCTCGCTATCGCGGCGGTAAGTCCATTTGAGGTGCCATCTTGCGGAGGCCGAATAAACTCATGCCCATGATCGGTCAACGCACTTTGAAATCACTGTCCCGCGCGGTCGGCGTGGGGGTGCACGGCGGGCAGCGGGTGGAGTTGACGCTGCGCCCGGCGCAGCCGGACACGGGCATCCTGTTTCGCCGTGTCGACCTGCCGGTGCCGGTGGACATTCCGGTCAACGTGCATGCGGTGTGCGACACACGCATGGCGACCACCATCTCGCCGGAGGGCGACCCGGGTGCGCCCAAGGTCAACACGATCGAGCATTTGCTGTCGGCCTGCGCCGGTCTGGGCATCGACAACCTGATCGTGGACATCACGGCCGAAGAGGTGCCGATCCTCGACGGCTCTGCGGCCTCGTTTGTCTACCTGCTGCAAAGCGCCGGCATCGAGGTGCAGAAGGCGCCCAAACGTTTCATGCGCATCAAGAAGACGGTGGAAGTGCGCGACGGCCAGGGCGCTTCGCTCAAGTGGGCGCGGCTCGAGCCTTTCGACGGCTACACCTTGAGCTTCGAGATCGATTTCAACCACCCCGCGGTCAACCAGACGGGCCAGCGCGTCGTGTTCGACATGGGCTCGGGCCAGTACAAGCGCGACATCGCGCGGGCCCGCACTTTCGGCTTCACCAAAGACGTCGAGATGATGCGTTCGCGCGGGCTGGGTCTGGGCGGCAGCATGGACAACGTGATCGTGGTCGACGACTACCGCGTGCTCAACAGCGATGGCCTGCGCTATGACGACGAGTTCGTCAAGCACAAGATCCTCGACGCGATCGGCGACATGCAGGTGATCGGCCACCCGCTGATCGGCGCTTATACCGGCTTCAAGTCCGGTCATGCGATGAACAACAAGCTGCTGCGTGCGGTGCTGGCCGACGAAACGGCGTACGACATCGTCACTTTTGAGGATGAACGCGAAGCGCCGGCCGGCCTGGCCGAACTGGCGCCGGCGTGGTGAGGATGTTGGCCCCCCGGGCGTTGTTTGATGTAGCACTTCGCTTCGCTCATGCGGGGTGCCAGTGCTGATCTTTCGGTGGGTGTTCTTCCTTCTGTTTGCAGGCTGCCTGGTGTGCTTTGCCCTGTACGCCGGCACGGGCCAGATCCGCTATCGGCGGTGGGGCTTGAAGGTTCTCACCTGGACCGTCGCGGCGGGACTCGCTTTCTTTGCGGTGCTGGTGCTGGAACGTTTGGCTCTTATGATCTGACGCTTCTGGCCCCTTCGTCCTCCGTACGCAGCGCATGCTCATCTTCAGTTGGATCGTTCTCGGTTTGGCCGCTGTGTTGCTGGCGTTCAGCGGCGTGTGCTGGGCCGCGTTCATCGGGCTGGACGACAGGGACTGGCGCAAGCTCGCCGTGAAAGTGTTTCGCCTGGCGATGGTGGTCTTGCTGCTGTATGTGAACGTGGCGATCTACGCCCACATCGTGTCCGGTTTCAGGAGATGAAGGCGTGAGGCAGCGGCTGGAACAAGGTCACATGGCGAGGCCGGACGCATGAGCCCGCCGGGCCGCCCCAAGGGCGAATTCCGGAGTGCGCAGCACGAAGCTACTCCAGTGAGCTCGTCGACCGACGACGCGGCGCCCATTTCGGCCAGCGTGCCGGACTGGTCGCGCGAGGCCAAGACCTGGTGGCGGTGGGACCCGCCGAGGTCCTTGCTGGCCAGCATCCGCGCCTACCAGCGGCACCGGCGTTCACGCAATCCGCTGCGAATCCCCTTGCGCATGCTGGCGGTGCTGCGGCACCGCTTCTGGAGCGTGGTGACGGGTGCCGACATTCCGGTGAACAGTCGCCTCGGCGGCGGCCTGTGCATACCGCACCCGCATGGCATCGTGATTCATCCGGCGGCACCGATCGGGCCGAACTGCATGATCTTCCAGCAGGTCACGATCGGCGCGCGCGACACCGAAGGCGTGCCCCGCATCGGCGGCCATGTGGACATCGGCACGGGCGCAAAGATCCTGGGTGACCTGACGATCGGCGATCACGCGCGCATCGGTGCCAACGCGGTCGTGTTGCACGACGTTCCCGCGGGCTGCACGGCCACCGGCGTGCCGGCCAAGGTGCATCTGCCGCGCACCGGCGAACCGGCGCCGCTCGATCAACCGGTGTTGCGCAAGCCTGCCGCCACGCCGTTGATCGAGATGTGAATGCCGCGCTGCAGGCGTTCGTTGCCCGGATCGTTGGCCCGACGCTGACGGAAGCGCCGCATCAGCTCCACCTGCAAGTGGTTCAGCGGGTCGAGGTAGGGCAGGCGGTGTTCGATGTCGCGCGCCAGCGTCGGGTTGGACGCAAGCCGCTTGCTTTCGCCGTTGATCATCGACAAGGCATCGCTGCTGAGCTGCCATTCGGCCTTGATGGCGCTGAAGATGCGTTTGCCCAGCTTTTTGTCTTCGACCAGTTCGACATAGCGCGCGGCAATGGCGAGGTCGCTCTTGGCCAGCACCATGTCCAGGTTGGACAGCAGCGTGCGAAAGAACGGCCACTGCTTGTACATGCGCTGCAGCAGCGCCAGTCGTTCCTTGCGATCCGCCGGCACCTTGCCGAGAAAACCTTCGACGGCCGAGCCGAAGCCGCACCAGCCCGGCAAGGCCACGCGGCACTGGCCCCAGCTGAAGCTCCAGGGGATCGCGCGCAGGTCTTCGATGGCCTGCGTGGCCTTGCGTGAGGCCGGCCGCGAGCCGATGTTCAGCTCGGCGATCTCGCGGATCGGCGTGGCCATGAAGAAGTACTCGGTGAAACCGGGTGTCTCGTAGACCAGCTTGCGGTAGGCGGCCATGCTGGCGTTGCTGATGGTGGCCGCAGCATCCAGAAAACTCTTGGACGCGCTCTTGGTCGGGTGCAGCAAGGTGGCTTCGAGCGTGGCGGCGACCAGGGCTTCGAGGTTGCGCCTGCCGATCTCCGGGTGCGCGTATTTGGAGGCGATGACCTCGCCTTGCTCGGTGAGCCGTATCTGCCCGTTCACGGTGCCCGGAGGCTGCGCCAGGATGGCCTGGTAGCTCGGGCCGCCGCCACGGCCCACCGTGCCGCCGCGGCCGTGGAACAGCCGCAGCGTGAGGCCGTGGTCTTTGCCGAGTTGGGTGAACAGCTCGACCAGTGCGATCTCGGCGCAGTACAGCTCCCAGTTGCTGGTGAAGAAGCCGCCGTCCTTGTTGCTGTCGCTGTAGCCCAGCATGATGTCTTGCTCGGAGCCCGAGCGCTTGATCATCTCGGCGATGCCGGGCAGGGCGTAGTAGTCGCGCATGATGGGCGCCGCGTTGCGCAGATCGCCGATGGTCTCGAACAGCGGCGAGACGATCAGGTCGATGACGGCGCTGTCGTCCAGCGTGCCGCGCATCAGGCCCACTTCTTTTTGCAGCAGCATCACTTCGAGCAGATCGCTGACGTCTTCGCTGTGCGAAATGATGTAGTGGCGCAGCGACTCGCGGCCGTAGCGCTTGAGCATCAGCACGGCGGCCTCGAAGATCGCGATTTCGTGCACCGCCAGTTCCGAGTAGGTCGCGGCGCGCACGCGCAGCGGGCGTGCGTCGTTGAGCAGTTTCATCAGCAGCGTGCGCCGGTCGGCTTCGCTCAGAGCGCTGTAGTCCGGTTCGATCTTGGCCGTCTTCAGCAGCTCGGCGACCACCGCTTCGTGCTTGTCCGAACTCTGGCGCAGATCGACCGTGGCCAGGTGGAAACCAAACACCTGCACCGCGCGCTGCAGCGGGCGCAGGCGCGGCGCCACCAGCGCCTGGGCGTGGTGCGAGATCAGCGAGGCTTCGATGACCTTCAGGTCGGCCAGAAACTGCTCGCTGCCGGTGTACGGGTTTTGCGGCGCCACGGCGTGGCGCAGCGCCTCGGTGCCGGTGAGTTCGTGCAGCGTGGCGGCGAGCCGCGAGTACATGCCGATCAGCGCGCGGCGGTAGGGCTCGTCTTCGCGGTGCACGCTGTGGTCGGGCGAGCTTTCGGCAAGCGCCTTGAGCTCGGGCGTGACCGGCGACAGCATCGCCGAGATCGACAACTCGGCGCCCAGCGTGTGAATTTCGGTCAGGTAAAAGCGCAGCACGGTTTCGCTTTGGCGGCGCAGCGACATCTGCAGCGTCTCGGCGCTGACATTCGGGTTGCCGTCGCGGTCGCCGCCGATCCAGTTGCCCATGCGGAAGAAGGGCGCGATGGCGTGGCCGGGCAGGGCTTCTTCGATCTCGCGGTACATGCGCGGGATCTGGCGCAGGAAGGTCGAGTGGTAGTAGCTGAGCGCGTTCTCGATCTCGTCGGCCACCGTGAGCTTGGTGTAGCGCAGCATGCGCGTCTGCCACAGCTGCGTGACGCGGGAGCGCAGCAGCTCTTCGTTTTCGGCGCGGTCGCGGGCGGTGTGGGCTTCTTCGCGCTGGGTGATCAGGTCCGAGATGGCGCGCTCGGCGTCGAGGATGCTCTTGCGCTGCACTTCGGTCGGGTGCGCGGTCAGCACCGGCGAGATGTAGGCATGCTGCAGCGCCTTGGCGATGTCGGCGGCACGCACGTCGGCCTGGGCCAGGCGCTCGAAGCTCATGGCCAGCGAACCCTCTTGAAACTGCCCGCTGCGGTCTTGCTGTTCGCGCCGGCGCACGTGCTGCCGGTCTTCGGCGATGTTGGCCAGGTGCGAGAAATAACTGAAGGCGCGGATCACGCTCACGGTCTGATCGCCCGACAGGTTCTTCAGCAAGCGGTCCAGCGCCTGGCCGGCCTTGGGGTCGCGCTTAATGCGAAATGCCACGGACAACTGCCGCACGCGCTCGATCAACTCGAACGCCGGCTTGCCTTCCTGTTCACGGATCACGTCGCCCAGAATGCGCCCGAGCAGGCGAATGTCCTCGACCAGGAGGCGGTTCTTGTCGTCGTTGTCGGAAGGTTTGGCGCGCGGCATGGGGTTCCTCGGGGCTCGGTCTCTGAGACGTACTTGGGGGGTCAGCGGGCGATGGTAGCAGTGGGATTTCTCGCCGCAGGCGGCGCAGCTGTGGCGCCTGCCGCTGGGTTTTCCACAGGGGGACAAGGGTGCGCGAGCTCATGCAAGAGGCGGGCCTGATAGCATTTGCCGCATGTTCGACAACCCCTTGACCCCCCTGCTCATCGCGACCCGCGAGAGCCGGCTCGCCCTGTGGCAAGCCGAGCATGTGCGCGACTTG
>DASQOS010000136.1:0-6121 GCA_035644375.1 Rhizobacter sp. | reverse complement strand
CCGCCATCGGTGCTTTCCGCCTTCGATGACCTTGCCGCAAGCCTTCGTGCGAGGGTCTACGGAAATGACGTGCAAGCCCAAACCCTCACCACCCTCCGCGATACCCTGCTCCCCCGCTTGATCTCCGGCCAACTGCGCCTGCCGCAATCCGAGGTGCTGTCCGGGTGATCGGTCATGGCACCAGCCGCCTGCAGCTTGCCGCGCCGGCTGAATGGCATTACGATTCTCCAATTCGTAAGGAATTGCCATGTCCGAATCCACCATCACCGCCAAGGGGCAGACCACCGTGCCGCGGCAGGTTCGTGAGCTCATCGGGGCCGGCCCGGGCACGCGGCTGGTGTGGCATGTCTTGCCCGACGGCAGGCTCTTGGTCAGGGCCAAGACGCATTCGGTGCTCGACCTGGCCGGGAGCTTGAAGTCGCCCAGGAAGAAGCCTGTCTCCATCGAAGAGATGAATCCCTGGCGCTGAGCTTGGCTGCGCTGGACACCAATGTGCTGGTGCGTTTCCTGGTCCGGGACGATGCCCGGCAGGGCGCCGCAGCCAGCCGCCTGATCCGCAGCGGTGTCGATGCAGGCGGCGCCTTGTTCGTGCCCGTCACGGTGGTGCTCGAACTCGAGTGGGTGTTGCGTTCATCGTTCGGCTTCGACAAGGCCGGCGTGCTGCAGACCTTGTTCGGCCTGTTGGGTTCGTTCGAACTGGCATTCGAGTCCGAAGGCGCGGTGGAGGCCGCGCTCGGGCAGTACGCAGACGGCGCGGCCGACTTTGCCGATTGCCTGCACGCAGCCCTCGCGCTGGTGGCCGGCGAACAGGCGTTGTGGACCTTCGACAAGGCCGCAGCCAAGGTCGATGGCGCCAGGCTGCTGACGGTCTGAGCCCTCACCCGTGACCGAAGACCAACTCGAACAAGAAGTGCTCGGCTGGCTGGCCGATGTCGGCTGGCAGCACCGGTACGGGCCCGAGCTGGCGCCGGACGGAAGAGGTGGTCGACATCTTCGACGCCGTGGGCCTGGAGAAGTCCAACATCAAACGCATCTTGCGCAAGTACAAGTACCCGCCGGATGAGCAGGATGCGGCGGTGGCATTGGTGCTGCAACGGGCGAAGGCGTTGGGCGAGGCTTGGGCCTGAAGGGCGGCCATAATGTCTTTCATGTTCGCGAAGCCCTCATCCTCGGCAGCGCTCTTCGGTTGGCGTTGGCGCAAGCCATCAGCCTGACCGACCTATTGCGCCCGCACGGGCGCCTCAGTCCCCCACCCAGCACGTTGCGTCGGCCTCGCCAGCGACAGAAAAAAGCGGGTATCAAAGCGGGTATGAAACCCTGGGTGACGAACAAAGCACCCGACGAAATCAATAGGATAGAGCGCATATGCTTTTGATGATCGACAACTACGACAGCTTCACTTTCAATCTGGTGCAGTACTTCGCCGAGCTGGGCGAAGACGTGCGCGTGTTCCGCAACGACGAGATCACGCTGGAAGGCATCGGCGAGTTGAAGCCCGCCAAGCTGGTGCTGTCGCCGGGCCCGTGCTCGCCGGCAGAGGCAGGCATTTGCGTCAGCGCGATCCAGCACTTCACCGGCAAGCTGCCCATCCTGGGCGTGTGCCTGGGCCACCAGGCCATCGGTGCGGCCTTGGGCGGCAAGGTGATTCGCGCCAAGACGCAGATGCACGGCAAGACCGATGTGATCAGTACCGACGGGAAGGGCGTGTACACCGACCTGCCGCAGCACTACACCGTCATCCGCTATCACTCGCTGGTGATCGAGCGTGCGTCGCTGCCATCGGTGCTGGAGGTCACGTCGACCTCGCAAGACGACGAGATCATGGGCGTGCGCCACAAGGCGCTGGCCGGCACGAAGACGCCGCTGGAGGGCGTGCAGTTCCACCCGGAATCGATCCTGACCGAACACGGGCACGCGATGCTGAAGAACTTTCTGGAGCTGCGGCCGTGACGCGGGCTGAGCGCCGGCCCGCGTCCCCTTGGGGGACCGGCCGATGTACCCATCGGACGAGGGGCAAACATGACAGTGATTGACCTGCGCAGCGACACGGTGACCCGGCCAACGCCGGCGATGCGCGAGGCGATGGCACGCGCCGAGGTCGGCGACGACGTCTTCGGCGACGACCCGAGCGTCAACGCGCTGCAGGACCGCATCGCCGCGATGCTCGGCAAGGAAGCGGCGCTGTTCGTGCCCAGCGGCACGCAAAGCAACCTGCTGGCCATCATGAGCCACTGCGCGCGCGGCGACGAGTACATCGTCGGCCAGATGGCGCACACCTACCGCTGGGAAGGCGGCGGCGCGGCGGTGCTGGCCAGCGTGCAGCCGCAGCCGCTCGAACACCAGCCCGATGGCCGGCTGGCGCTGAACGACATCGAAGCGGCGATCAAACCCGACGATGCGCATTTCGCGCGTTCGCGCCTGCTGTGCCTGGAGAACACGCTGGGCGGCAAGGTGTTGAGCATGGACTACATGGCGTCGGCGACCGGGCTGGCTCGCCGGCATGGCCTGGCGACCCACCTCGATGGCGCGCGGGTGTTCAACGCCGCCACCGCGCTGGGTGTGCCGGTGTGCGACATCGCGGCGCACTTCGACACGGTGTCGGTGTGCTTCTCCAAGGGCCTCGGCGCACCCGTCGGCTCTGCACTGTGCGGCCCGCGCGACCTGATTCAAAGAGCGCACCGTTGGCGAAAGATGCTGGGCGGCGGCATGCGGCAGGCCGGCATTCTGGCCGCCGCTGCGCTGCATGCGCTGGACCACCACGTGGCGCGTCTGGCCGACGACCACGCGCTCGCCAAGCGCCTCGCTGCTGGCTTGACAGGTGTGCCCGGCATCGTGGTGGAGCCGCCGCAAACCAACATCGTGTTTGCCGATGTGCAAGGCGAGCGCGCCAACGCGCTGCTCGACCATTTGAAGTCGCGCGGTGTGCTGGCCACCGGCCTGTACCGCCTGCGCTTCGTCACGCACCTGGACGTGGACGCGTCAGGCGTGGACCGCGCCATTGCGGCCGTTTGTGAACACCTTTCCGCCTGAAAGCGCCATGCCATGACCATCACCAACACCGAAGCGCTGGCCCGCGTCATCGACCACCGCGAGATCTTCCACGACGAGATGCTGACGCTGATGCGTCGCATCATGACCGGCGAGATGTCGGCGGTCATGATCGCGGCGCTGGCAATGGGGCTGCGCGTGAAGAAGGAAACCATCGGCGAGATTGCCGCCGCGGCCAGCGTGATGCGTGAGTTCGCGACACCGGTCGCGGTGGCCGACAAGACGCACCTCGTCGACTTGTGCGGTACCGGCGGCGACGGGGCGCACACCTTCAACATCTCGACGGCGTCGATGTTCGTCGCGGCGGCTGCCGGTGCGCGCGTGGCCAAGCATGGCGGGCGCAGCGTGTCGTCGAGTTCGGGCAGCGCGGATGTGCTGGAAGCGATGGGTGCCAACGTCACCCTGACGCCCGAGCAGGTGGTCGAGTGTTTGAATGCCACCGGCATTGGTTTCATGTTCGCCCCGCACCATCATTTGTCGATGAAGCATGCGGCGCCGGTGCGCAAGGAACTCGGCGTGCGCACGCTGTTCAATATCCTGGGGCCGCTGACCAACCCGGCCGGTGCGTTGAACCAATTGATGGGTGTGTTCCACAAGGACCTGGTCGGCATCCAGGTGCGGGTGTTGCAGCGCCTGGGCTCTCGGCACGTGATGGTGGTGCACGGCCACGACGGCCTGGACGAGATCTCGCTGGCCGGTGAAACGCAGATCGGCGAGTTGAAGAACGGCGAGGTGCGCGAGTACACCGTGCACCCGAGCGACTTCGGTATGGCGGTGCACGACACGCAGGCGTTGAAGGTGGCCGACAAAGCGCAGTCGGTGCAGTGCATCGAACGCGCCTTGGCCAATGAAGACGGGCCGGTGCGGGACATCGTGCTGCTTAACGCTGGCGCGGCCTTGTATTGCGCGGAGGTGGCCGGCTCGATCGGTGAAGGCGTCGAGAAGGCGCGTGAAGCGGTGGCGTCGGGGGCGGCATTGGCCAAACTGAAGCAGTTCGTCGCGACCACGAAGAAGTTCACATGAGCGATATCCTGAACAAGATCGTCGCGGTCAAGCGCGAGGAGATCGCCGTAGCGAAGAAGCGGCGCGATCTGCCGTCGACCCGGCGTGAAGCCGAAGGCCGCACCGACGGGCGCGACTTCATCGGCAACTTGCGCACGCGCATTGCCACCGGGCAGGCGGGGGTGATTGCCGAGATCAAGAAAGCCAGCCCGAGCAAAGGCGTGCTGCGCGAGCACTTCGTGCCGGCCGAGATTGCCGCCAGCTACGAGCGCCATGGCGCGGCGTGTCTGAGCGTGCTGACCGACGTGCAGTTCTTTCAGGGATCGGCCGAGTATCTGCAACAAGCGCGCGCCGCCTGTGCACTGCCGGTGTTGCGCAAGGACTTCATGGTCGACGCCTACCAGGTGTTCGAGGCGCGCGCGATGGGCGCCGATTGCATCCTGCTGATCGCCGCTTGCCTGGACGATGTGCTGATGGCCGACCTGGAAGCGCAGGCGCTGGCCTTGGGGCTGGCGGTGCTGGTGGAGGTGCACGATGACCAGGAACTCGACCGTGCACTGCGCCTGAAGACGCCGCTGATCGGCGTTAACAACCGCAACCTGCGCAGCTTCGAGGTGTCGCTGGCGACCACGCTAGGGTTGCTGCCGCGCGTGCCGCCAGATCGGCTGCCGATCACCGAAAGCGGCATCCTGGGGCGGGACGACGTGCAGCGCATGCGCGATGCGCAGGTTCACGCCTTCCTCGTCGGCGAAGCCTTCATGCGTGCCGCCGATCCGGGCGTCGCACTCGAGGCCTTGTTCCGATGACCGCGGACGACCTGGCCGCCACCTTCGAGACGCTGCCGGCGGCCTGGGCGAAAGTTCTTTCAGCTTGGACGCCGGCCCTGTGCGACAACGTGGTGGCTTGCGTCCAGCAGGTGTCCGGCCATCGCCCGATCGCGCCGGAAGATCCGTTTCGCGCACTGCGGTTCGCCGCCCCGAACGTGGTCAAGGTCGTGGTGTTCGGACAAGACCCTTATCCCACCGCAGGCCATGCCGATGGTCTGGCGTTCTCGGCCGGACGCGGCAAGCCACGTTCGCTGGCGCGCATTTTCGAGGTGCTGGCGCAAGATCGGCCGGACTTCGTTCCGCCGACGCATTGGCGACTCGATCCCTGGGCCCGACAGGGCGTGTTGCTCCTCAATCCAACGCTGACGGTGGAAGTGGGGCGGGCCGGCAGCCACGTGGATTGTGGTTGGCGTGTGCTCACATCTGAAATCGTCAAGATTCTCTGTGAACAAAAAGAGCCACCGGTATTTCTCTTGTGGGGCTCGCAGGCGCAGAACTTCTTCACTGCAGCGCGGCCTGCCGGCGCCGCGCCGCGCGTTTTGACGGCGCGGCATCCTTCGTACGATTTCAAGAAGGAATTCATGCGTGACGGCAGCCATTTCATGGCCACGCGCGATCTCATCGACTGGTGGGATTTGGGGCATTAACCCGGGCCGTTCATGCTATAGTCCCGGGTTCACCGTGGAGGGGTGCCCGAGTGGCTAAAGGGGGCAGACTGTAAATCTGTTGGCTTACGCCTACGCTGGTTCGAATCCAGCCTCCTCCACCACGGTGGGTGTTCGGTTTTGAAGGTGCCCGTGGCGTTGATTTCGGGCTGGCAAGCAAGGTTTCGCGCGGGAGTAGCTCAGTTGGTAGAGCTTTTGCCTTCCAAGCAAAATGTCGCGAGTTCGAGTCTCGTCTCCCGCTCCATCTTTTGTGCGTTGTCGGCGAAGTTTGTGGGTGGTCGGTCTGTCGGTCTTCAGCGGTTTGCGAACCAGTGGTTCTCAAACCAGTGTCGACCGCCCATGTGGCTCAGTGGTAGAGCACTCCCTTGGTAAGGGAGAGGTCGCGCGTTCGATCCGCGCCATGGGCACCAGTTATTTGAGCACGGTCAATCTCGGTCGCTAGGAGCGCGAAAAATGGCAAAAGGCAAATTTGAGAGAACCAAGCCGCACGTGAACGTGGGGACGATTGGGCACGTAGACCATGGCAAGACGACGCTGACGGCGGCGATCACGACCGTGCTGAGCAAGCTGTTTGGCGGC
>DASQOS010000135.1:0-5379 GCA_035644375.1 Rhizobacter sp. | reverse complement strand
GCCACGGCGGCCGGCGACGGCGGCCACATCGGCGTGCGCGCGATGTACCAGGCGCCCTCGGGCGGCCACGCGGCGCGTGAAGACTATGGCGTGGCCGAGGTCTACGGCACGCTGTCGGCACGCGGCGGCGTGCAGGCCGGCAACGGCGGCCAGGTCGAGACCTCGGGCGTGGCACTGAACACGGCCTTGGCGCTGGCCGACGGCATCCGCCAGGCGGCCCGGGTGAATGCCTCGGCGCGCGCCGCCGGCGGACGGTCGGGCACCTGGACCCTCGACCCTTTCAACGTGGTCATCTCCAACACCACGACGGTGGGTGTCGACGGCAACTTCAACCCCACCGCCAGCGGCGCCAACGTGAACGCCGCCGACATCGGGACCGCCTTGAACAACGGCACCAACGTCGTGATCTCGACCGACAACCCGGCCGGCGCCGAAGCCGGCACGATCACGCTGGCGTCGGGCACGACGATTTCCCGCACCTCGGGCAGCGCGGCATCGAGCCTGACGCTGCGCGCCAACGACAGCATCCTGCTCGACACCGGCAGCGCCATCGTCGCCAGCAACGGCACGGCGTTCGACATCAACCTCTACAGCGACCTCGACGGCCTGAACAGCGGCTCGGTGTTCCTCAACGGCGCCAACCTGTTCAGCGGCGGCGGCAACATCGCGCTCGGCGGCGGCGTCGCGCCGGCCAGCGGCTTTGCCCGCGGCAACGGCCAGCAGGCCGGCGTCACGCTGCTCAACAGTACGGTTTCCACCGCGTCGACCACGCGCGGCAATGTGGTCATTCGCGGTGCGGCCGGCGCCGGCAGCACCGACGCCGGCGTGTCCATCACCAGCAGCAACATCACCGGCCGCGACATCAGCATCGCCGGACAAGCCGACCACGGCTCGGCGATTCGCGTGACCTCCGGCACGCTGAGCACCGACTCCGGGCTGATCGCGCTGCGCGGAGTGGCCACACGCAGCGGCAACGCCGTGGGCACCACCACCGCCAAGGGCGTGGAAATCAACGGCCTGTCGGTGCAACTCGGCTCGGGCTCCCTGGAAGTGGCCGGGCGCGGCGATGGCACGGTCAACAACCAGGCGGCGGTGGGGGTCGAGGTCTCCAACCTGAACATCGTCACCGCCAGCACCACGACCGGCCACATCACCTTGGCCGGCCAATCCGTGGGGTCGGCGTCCACCGGCTTTCACATCGTCGACAACGGCAACAACAGCGGCATCACGCTCGGCGCCGGGTCGTCCAACGCCTTGCCCAGCCTGGTCGGCGTGAGCCTCGGGGCCATCAGCAGCAGCGGTCTCGCGCTGGACCTCGGCGACAACAGCTCCGTCAAGACCGTGGGAGCAATCGACCTGCGGCCGCTGGGCGTGGATGTCAACGGCGCAATCACCGAACAGCCGGCGACCGACATCCTGGTGGCACTGTCGACCGGCGGCAGCGGCTTCATCGTCGACCCGCTGTGGATCCGCGACAACGGCAGCTTCCTGCCGAACGGCGGCTTCGTCCTCGGTTCCAGCCTGCAGACCGGCAACATCAGCGTGCAAACCGGCGCGCTGACCTCGGCACAGCATGGCAACCTGAGCCTGAGCCTGCAAAACCAGGGCAGCGGCTCGAACGGCATCTTCCTGGGCAGCAACAACGCCTTGCACAACCTGGCGTTGCTGACGACCGGCAGCGTCACCCAAGGCGGCAACCTCACTGTCACCGGCAGCCTGGTGATCGCCGGTGGGCCGGCCAGCACGGTCCAGCTGGACCAGCCGGGCAATCGCTTCAACGTCGTGGCGTTCGACCCGCCCGACACCTTGGCCGTCCTCAGCAGCGGCGTGCTGACCCTCGACGCCGCCACGGCCGCCGGCTACGACGCGACGACCCACAGCTTCACGACGCTGGCGATCACCGACAGCGTGGGCGGCAGCAACGTGACGCTGCAGTCCGCGGACGCCAACGTGCTGCTGAACCGTTCGATCTCGATGACCGGCAGCGGCGCCAGCTTGCTGAGCATCGTCTCACCGAGCGGCATCGTGCTGGCGCAAGGCGTCACGCTCAGCTCGGCGAGCCCGACCGGCCGCTGGCGGCTGTTCTCGCCGGTGGTTCAAGGCCTTGCCGCCCCCATCACCAACTACTACGGCTGCGTGTTCGATGCCGGCGAGGGTTTTCTGTGCTCCGGCAGCGCGCTGCCCGACAGCGCGCCGGGCAACCAGGTGCTGCGGCCCAACACCCCGACACTGACGGTGCTTGCGAACCCCGAGACAGCGCCCGCCGGCACCACGCCGCAGCTCAGCTACGGCGTCAGCGGCCTGTTGAACGGCGACCTGCAGACCACGGCGCTCAGCGGTTCGCTGAGCGCGCCGGTCAGCCCGACCTCGCCGCCGGGCAACTACGCGATCACACAGGGCACGCTCAGTTCGCCCACCGGCTATGCCATCAGCTTCCAGGGGTCGACCCTGACGCTGACACCGGGCACCGGCTTGTTCGGCATCCGCGCACTGCAGTCCGACTTCCAGGCCGAACTGCGCTCGGACGTGTACGGCCGCAACCTGTCGCAACCGTATGTCTGCACTGCCGCGTCGCTGATCCGCAGCGACGCCGACGCCACGAAGAATGACCCGCTGGCCACCGAATGGGGCAAGGTGCGCAACCAGCCGCAGCTCTCCGGTTGCCTGGACGTGACCGATGGCGGCCAATGCGCGGCATTCTGACGCGGTCCAGAGTGCCCTCCTGCAGTGGTGGGATGACTTGGCGCGAATCCGGCCCAAAGCCCGGCAGGCGCCTCGGTTTGAAGTGACTTTCGGCTGATGTGTGCAGGGCCAGGGCTTCTTAAAGTCCACCCATCGTGATTCAACCCAAGCAGCTCCTCCGATGAACGCCCTGCCTGTCGCCGAACTTCTCACGCCGCTGAGCGCCGAGGCTCCCTGTGGCGCCGACATGGAATACGACCCGGCGTTCCTGGCCCTGGAAGAAGCCGCCCGCGGCAAATCCGAGCAGCAGTTCGGCGACACCGTGATCGCCGCCCAGGAGCCCGACTGGCGCGTCGTGTTCGAGCAAGCCACCGAGTTGGCCCGCCGCACCCGCGACATCCGCGTCGCGGTGCTGCTGGCCCGCTCGGGTGCGCACCAACATGGCATCGGTGTTTACGCGGGTGCGCTGGGCCTGATCGCCGGCCTGCTCGAAGGCTATTGGGACCAGGTCTTCCCGATGCTCGACACCGAAGACGGCAACGACCCGACCATGCGCCTCAACGCGCTGGCACCGCTGGTCGACGCCGACGCCGGGCTGACCGACCTGCGGCGCGCCCTGATCGGCGGCGGCCGCACCCCGATCAGCGTGCGCCAGATCGAACTGGCCTGCGGCAAGGCCGAGGCGCTGCCCGGTGAAACCGTGCCGACGCTCGACGGCGCCGTGCAGGCCGTGGCGGCGCTGGGCGCCGACGTGATCGCCGCGCTGAAGCAAGTGCATGCCGAGGTGCTACGCATCGAGGCCGTGATCGGCGCCAAGGTCGGTGCGGCACAAGGCCCCGAACTGCGCCCGCTGCGCGTGTTGACGCAAACGCTCGCCAGCGTCGCGACCCAGGCCGAAGGCGGCGCCGCCGCTGACAGCGAAGCCGGCACGGCCGAAGGCGCCAGCGGCACCACCGGCTCTGCAGGCGGCGGCTCGCTGAAAACGCGTGAAGATGTGGTGCGCACGCTCGGGCGCGTCTGCGACTGGATCGAACGCAACGAGCCGGCCAGTCCCGCACCCCTGCTGATCCGGCGCGCGCAGCGCCTGATGGGCATGAGCTTTCTTGAGATCATCCGCGACCTGGCGCCTGCCGGCATCGACCAGATCGAGAACATCGCCGGCAACACTGGCAGTTGAGCCAGAACCTAGTCCCACCGTCCACCTTCTTGAACCAGCGTAGAGGAGTTCTTCCATGGCCACCAGCAGTCAAAAGTTCATCGCCCGCAACCGTGCACCGCGCGTCCAGATCGAGTACGACGTCGAGTTGTACGGCGCCGAAAAGAAGGTTCAGTTGCCCTTCGTGATGGGCGTGCTGTCCGATCTGTCGGGCAAGCCCACCGAGCCGCTGCCGCCGGTGGCCGACCGCAAACTGCTCGAGTTCGACGTCGACAACTTCGACAGCCGCATGAAGGCCATGAAGCCACGCGTCGCGTTCTCGGTGCCCAACACGCTGACCGGCGAAGGCAACATGAGCGTCGATATCACCTTCGACAGCATGGACGACTTCTCGCCCGCCGCCGTGGCGCGCAAGGTCGACTCGCTGAACAAGCTGCTCGAAGCACGCCAGCAGCTGTCCAACCTGATCACCTACATGGACGGCAAGACGGGCGCTGAAGAGCTGCTGGCCAAAGTCATCTCCGACCCGGCGCTGCTCGCAAGCCTCGCCAGCGCGAAGAAGACCACCGACGAACCCAAGGCCGAGTAAGCCGACCCACCCCGACGGAGAAACGTGATGGCAGATGCACAAACCCAATCATCCGCGCTGCAGGGCGTCGAGTTCCAAGGCGGCGACTTCGCCAGCCTGCTGAACAAAGAGTTCAAGCCCAAGAGCGACGAAGCCAAGTCGGCGGTCGAAGCCGCAGTCCTGACGCTGGCGCAGCAAGCGCTGTCGCAAACCAAATTGATCGGCAGCGACGTGGTCGCTTCGATCGAATCGATGATCGCCGAGCTCGACAAGAAGCTCAGCGAGCAGGTCAACCTGGTCATGCACCACGCCGACTTCCAGCAGATCGAAAGCGCCTGGCGCGGCCTGCACCACCTCGTCAACAACACCGAAACCGACGAGATGCTGAAGATCCGCGTGATGAACATCTCGAAGAACGAGCTGGGCAAGACGCTGAAGCGCTACAAGGGAACGGCCTGGGACCAGAGCCCGATTTTCAAGCGTGTCTACGAAGAAGAGTTCGGCCAGTTCGGCGGCGAACCTTTCGGCTGCCTGGTCGGCGACTACTACTTCAGCCACGGCCCGCAAGACGTCGAGCTGCTCGGCGAAATGGCCAAGGTGTCGGCTGCGGCGCACACGCCGTTCATCGCCGCCGCCGACCCGAACCTCGCGCAAATGGGCTCCTGGCAAGAGCTCGCCAACCCGCGCGACCTGACCAAGATCTTCACGACGCCCGAGTACGCGGCGTGGCGGTCGCTTCGGGAATCCGACGACGCCCGCTATCTGGGCCTGGCGATGCCGCGCTTCTTGTCGCGCCTCCCCTACGGCGCCAAGACCAACCCGGTCGAGGATTTCGCGTTCGAGGAAGACACGGCCGCGGCGGATCACAGCCGCTATACGTGGTCGAACGCGGCCTATGCGATGGCGACCAACATCAACCGGTCGTTCAAGCTGTACGGCTGGTGCTCGCGCATCCGCGGCGTGGAGTCGGGCG
>DASQOS010000134.1:0-3959 GCA_035644375.1 Rhizobacter sp. | reverse complement strand
CTGCAGTGAGCCAGGGCCGGTTGGCCAGACCGCTTCGTCCCGAGGCTGAGACAATGCCCCACCCTGGCTCCTTCATCCCCGATCCTCAAGCATGTCCACCGGAGCCCTTTACGCTGCACTCGCCTTTGCGCTGTGGGGCCTGTTTCCGCTGTTCTTCAAGCAACTTGCTGCGGTGCCGGCGCCGCAGATCCTGGCGCACCGCATCGTGTGGTCGCTGGCGTTCGTGCTGCTGGTGCTGGGCGTGCGCCGTCAATGGAGCTGGCTGCTTTCACTGCGCCATCGGCCGCGCGTCGTCGGCGCGTTTGCCGTCAGCGGGTTGCTGCTGGCCACCAACTGGCTGACCTACATCGGCGCGGTCAACAGCGGGCATGTGATCGACTCCAGCCTGGGTTACTTCATCACGCCGCTGGTGAATGTGCTGCTGGGTTTCACCGTCTTGCACGAACGTCCGCGCCCCTTTCAATGGGCCGCCGTGGTACTGGCCGCCTGCGGCGTGGTGTGGCTCACCGTGCTGGCGGGCGAGTTGCCGTGGATCGCCCTGGTGCTGGCCGCTTCCTTTGGCGCTTATGGGCTGATGCGCAAGATCGCCGTGCTCGGCCCGCTGGAAGGGCTGGCACTGGAAACCATGCTGCTCGCACCCTTGGCCTTGCTCGCGCTGCTGTTCTGGTTCGCTCAGGGCAGCACCACGTTTCCGATGCCCGATGTCGCCGCCAATGCCTGGCTCGTGGCGTCCGGACCGGTCACCGCCGTGCCCTTGCTGTTGTTTGCAGCCGGCGCGCGGCGCATTTCATTGACCACCTTGGGGCTGATGCAGTACATCGGCCCGACGCTGCAACTGGCGCTGGGCGTCTGGCTGTACCACGAAACTTTCGGCAGCCAACGTCTGCTCGGCTTCACGCTCATCTGGTTGGGGCTGGCGCTGTACAGCGCCGAAGACTGGTGGGCGTCGCGCCAGCAAAACCTGCTGCCGGCGGCATAGCGTGACTCCGATGGCGCGGCATTTGCAAACCCGGTTCCATCCGATGACCGAAGACACTGGGTGGCTGGCCTATATTGCCCACAGCCCTTGCCGTCTGATGCCCTTGCCACCCGACTCTTCTGACCCGCTGTGAACCCTGCCGCTTCGATGCCTTCCAACACGCTCAAGAACGTTCTGGTGGTCCAGTATTCGCAAACCGGCCAGTTGGCCGCAGTGACAGCAAAAATCATCGCGCCGCTGCAGGCCGACCCGAACATTGCCGTGCGCGTTGAAACGCTGCAGCCGGAGCAGCCGTTTCCGTGGCCGTGGCCGTTCTTGCGCTTCCTGGATGCGGTTCCCGAAACGGTCCACCTGCTACCCGGCCGGTTGAAACCGCTGTCGCTCGTCGGTGACGAACAGTTCGACCTGGTGATCCTTGCGTACCAGGTGTGGTTTCTGGCGCCATCGCAGCCCATCACGGCGTTTCTGAAAAACCCCCTCGCGCAGCGCGTGCTGCGCGGCAAACCCGTCGTGACGGTGATTGCCTGCCGCAACATGTGGCTGATGGCGCAAGAGAAGACGAAGGCCTTGCTGAGCGCAGCCGGCGCCCGGCTGATCGACAACGTGGCGCTGGTCGACCCCGGCTCGGCGCTCGCCACGCTCATCACCACGCCGCGCTGGGTGCTGACCGGTCGAAAGAACGGCTTCTGGGGCTTGCCGGCGGCGGGTTTGACCGACACGCAAATCCGCCACTCGCGGCGTTTCGGCCTGGCACTGCGCGAGGCTCTGCTCGCCAACCGCGAACAAGGCAACCCACCGCTGCTCGACGGCCTGGGTGCTGCACAAGCCGACCCGCGCTTGTACTTCAGCGAGCGCGCCGCGACGCGCAGCTTCTTCGTTTGGGGCAAGCTGCTGATGGCCGTCGGCCGGCCAGGCAGCTGGCAGCGCATTCCTCTGCTGGTGTTGTATGCGATCTTTCTGGTGGTGATGATTGTCACGATAGTGCCCACCAGTTTGGCGCTACAGGCCTTGCTTGGCCCGCTCATGCATCCCTGGTTGTCTAAAATCAAGCTTCAATTTGAGCAGCCCTCGGGCTCGTCCACAGAACGAAGCCACATCTATGAGGACTGAAGTTTTCTTGACCCGCACGGCAGCCTTCCTGCCGTTTGCGCCGGTCGGCAACGACGACATCGAAAACATCCTCGGGCGTGTCGGTGGAAAACCATCGCGCGCGCGGCGCATCGTCTTGCGCAGCAACGGCATCCAGTCGCGCCACTACGCCATCGACCGCGCCACCGGCGAGCCGGCGATGAGCAATGCACAGCTCACTGCTGCGGCCATTCGGGCGCTGGGCGACATCGGCAGGGTCGACTGCCTGGCCACCGGCACGTCATTGCCCGACCAGCTGATGCCCAACCACGCGGTGATGGTGCACGGCGAACTGGGCTGGCCGCGCCTTGAAGTCGTGTCGTGCGCCGGCGTCTGCCTGGCCGGCACCGCCGCCTTGAAGCACGCCTGGCTGGCAGTGCGCGCCGGCGCTGCGCAACGCGCGGTCGCCACCGGCTCGGAGCTGGCTTCGCCGATTCTGCTCGCCCGTAATTTCGAGGCCGAAGTCGAGCACAAGCTGCAGGCGCTGCAAGAACGCTCCGAGATCGCCTTCGAGAAAGACTTCTTGCGCTGGATGCTGTCGGACGGTGCCGGCGCGGTGCTGCTGGAAACCGCCCCGCGCGGTCCGTTGTCCTTGCGCATCGACTGGATCGATCTGTCTTCGGCCGCGCACGAATTGCCGGCCTGCATGTATTCCGGGGCCGACAAGAATGCCGACGAATCGCTGCGCGGCTGGCTGCGCTTCGCGCCGAACGAATGGAGCACCCAATCGGTCTTTGCCGTGAAGCAGGATGTGCGTCTTCTCAATGACAACGTCATACGCGTCACCTTGCGCGAGCCGCTGGCCCAGATCGTTCAAGAGCGCCGTCTGCGCACCGACGAAATCGATTGGTTCTTGCCGCACTATTCGTCGCAGTATTTCATTCCGTCTGTCGTCGATGCGCTGGCCAAGGCGGGTTTGCCGATTCCGCAGGATCGCTGGTTCACCAACCTCACGACCAAGGGCAACACCGGTTCGGCCTCGCCTTTCATCATGCTCGACGAGCTGTTCCGCTCCGGCCGCATCCAACCCGGCCACCGGCTGCTGATGTGGGTGCCGGAAAGCGGGCGATTCTCCAGCGGCTTCGTTCACATGGAAGCCGTGTAGATGGAGGTGGAGCCCCCACGTCGCTGCACTCCTGCCCCCCGAGGGGGCGCTCGCCGCCTTGGGGCGGCCCGGCGCCGGCTCGGGGAGCCCCCACGTCGCTGCGCTCCTGCCCCCCGAGGGGGCGCCAACGCGACGGCCGGGAAACCCGTCCGTGCGTTGTGGCGCTATCACGGCTGCGCTGCGCGCGCCTGCAGTTGCTGATGGACATCCATTCGGTACCGCAAGAAGGCAATGCCACACTCGGCGGCCACCGCAAGGCGATGTACGCGCGCGATGCGGACGGCCGCATGGTGATCGCGCCGTCGCGCGGCTGGGAGGTCGAAGAAATCGTCACCACGCACGCGGTGGAAACGCTTCAGGCGCTGGCCGCCACCGCCCGCGAGCGCGTTCGGGCCGGGCTGGCTTCACCCTTGGAATACTGGATGTACGAACGCCGCATGGACACGGCCTTGCTGGCGCAAACCAGCGGCTTCTGGCAGTGGCGCGTCAAACGCCATCTGCGCCCCGAGATTTTCGCCAGACTCTCGGCCGCGCAACTGGAACGTTATGCCCATGCCTTGGGTTTGTCGCCCGACACGATCCGACACCTGCCATGAACTTTCAGCACCAGCACGCCGCGCACTGCGAAAGCGGCGTCATCTCTAGCCTGATGCGCCAGAACGGCGTGCCCATGTCCGAGAGCCTGGCCTTCGGCTTGTCGGCGGGCCTGGCCTTCGCTTACCTGCCTTTCATCAAACTGTCGGGCCT
>DASQOS010000133.1:0-2507 GCA_035644375.1 Rhizobacter sp. | reverse complement strand
CATTTCCTGCTGGATCGCATTGTGGGTGGCCGACGACGGCGGAGGCGCGGTCGCGCAGCCAGCCAGTGCGGCGCCCAGGGCCATCACCAGAAGTTGGGTTTTCATTGTTTCTTCTCCACGCCTTGCGGCTCTTTGCGGGTCGCCACGCGCAGCTTGAGCGGCGCAGAAGACGCGGGTTGCGACGCGGCCGAACCGCGCATCAGCTTTTGCGCGGCGGGGTTCATGGCGAGGCTGACGCTGCCCTGCGGGCCTTGCAGCAGCACCGAGGTTTCGGTGATGCGGGTGAGCTGCATCTCGCCGATGCGCCCGCCCAGCGCAACCACCTGGCCGCTGATCACCGCAGCCGCGCTGCGACCGGCAGCGCCGGGGCTTCCGGTCAGCACCGATTGCAGCACCAGGCTGTCGTTGGAACCGGGCACCGCCGTCTCGGCGGCAAGCCCCAGGCCCGCCGGTGGACGCATCGGATCGGACAGCGCCGACTCGGCCGCCCCGACCCCGCCCGCGCTGACCATCGCGCCGGCCAGCAGCAAACCGATCCGAAGAGGGTGCCGTGGGCTCATATGACCCACCAGGTCTTTTCGAGGCTGATGGTGTAGACGGTCAGCGTCATCACCACCACCGGGTGCTTCTGGGCATTCAGCTTCAGTTCGCCCCAGTAGACGCGGCGCGGCAGGTGCTCCAGCGCATGCAGGTAGTCGCTGAGGTCGGTGTAGCTGCCCTGCAGCGTGATCTCGACGCCATGGCGGTACAGCCAGGCGTCAGGCGTTTCCTTGGAAGGCGCAACTGTTGAGCCCAGCGCTGCAGCGGGCGCAGACAGCGTCGTCAATGCCGATGCGGAAGCCGCTGCCGAAGGCGCCGCGGCCGCCGCTTTCGCTGCCACCAGCTCGGTGACCGAGGTGACCTGCAGGCTGCGCAAACCGGTGAGCTGCAGCCCGCGCTGCGCCTGCAGCAGGCTGGCCAGCCACGAACCGATGTCTTGCGCGGGCACCAGCGAGCGCTCCATGGACTTGAACTGGTCGTCGGCCGAACGCATCTGCGCGCGCACGGCCAGCAGTTCGTTGCGCAGGGCCGCGTCGGGGTTCTGGCGCTTGACATTGAGTGTCTGAATCTCGGCCTGCATGGCACGCAGCGTGTCGTTTTGCTGCGCCATCTCGCGCGTCATCTGCGCGCGCTGCTTCAGCAGCGGCTCCACCATCGACACGTAGCCGAACACCAGGATGCCCGCGCACAACACGCCGAGCAACAGCGCGCGCTGGCGGCGCGGCATGGCCATGAAGCGGTCGGTCTGTCGTTTCCAGCGCGTGTTCATCAGCGCACCTCTTTCGGAAGGGCCGGCGCTTCGACGCCCTGGGCGCCGATCAGCGAAAACTCCACGAACCTCGCGTGGCGCGGTTCGGCGGCTGCCGACGCGGCGCCGGCCGCCGGCTCGGCTTCGAACGGGCGCGCCACATCGAGCGCGCGGAACGAGCGGCCTTGCAGCGCCGGCTCCTTGTTGAGCCGTGTCACATAGGCGGGAATCAGTTCGGGGTGGAGCGTGCGGCCGCGCAGCGCCACGTCGTGCTGGTCCAGCACCACGCCGGTGAGCCACAGGCCATCGATCGTCTGGCGCGCGAACGCACCCAGCGCGGCCGCGTGGCCTTGTTCGTTGCCCAGGCCGCCGCCGCGCAGCAGTTCGAGTGCGGCCTCGCGCTGCGCCAGCGTGGCGCGCGCGAAACTCACTTCGGCCAGCAGCCGTGCATCGGATTTGGCATTCGCGACCTGCTGCGCCAGTGCGGTCAGCTCGGCCTGCCGGGTCTTCAACGCGGCCGCGGTCTGCTCCGACGGCGCACGCAGTTGCGCCACGTCCCAGCGCAGCCAGCCGGCGGAGATCAGCACGGCCAGCAGCGCCGCGCCAAGACAGCTCAACGCCATCCGGGCATGCAGCCAGTCGTGCCGCGTGCGCAGCGCCGCGTCGTAGAGGTTGACGTTCCGTGTCATGACAGCCCCTCGTCCGACGGGTACGTCGCACGGTCCCCCGAGGGGACGCGGGCCGGCTTGGGAGCGGCCCGGCGCTCGGCCCGCCGCGGTGAAGTGAACATCAGAGATTTCATGATGTCGCCTCGTCCCGCAACGCAATGCCGATGACGGTGAACCAGTCCGACTGGCCGTTCACATCGTCCAGGTCAGGGTGGCCCGCGGTGTCGAGCACGCTGGTCAGGTTGGCCACCTCCACCGGCAGGTAGAGGTTGTCTTTGAGGTAATTGGCCAGCGGCTCGGCCGCCGGGTGGCCGCCGATCAGCAGGCGCTGCAGCGGCAACTGGCTGAACTGGCGGTCGAAGCCGTCGAGCGAACGCTGCAGTTCGAGGGCAATGCGCTCGAAAGCGGCTTCGCGCTGCGCCGGGTCTTTCAGGGCCGTGGCATCCGCGTCGATGTGGCGCATGCCGTACAGCTCGCCACCCCGGGTGAAGGTGAGCAGCCCGCCGGTGTCTTGCAACACCAGCAGTGCCAGCCCCCGGCCGGGGGCTTCA
>DASQOS010000132.1:0-3276 GCA_035644375.1 Rhizobacter sp. | reverse complement strand
GGAAAACGGAGAAGCGTTTTTCCCCGCCGTGTTTGCGGCCGTGGCCGCAGCCAAGCGTGACGTGATTCTGGAGACCTTCATCCTGTTCGAGGACCAGGTCGGCCATGAGCTGCATGCCATGTTGCTGGGCGCCGCCCAGCGCGGTGTGCAGGTCGACGTCCTGGTCGACGGTTTCGGGTCGTCCGATCTCACGCCCGGCTTCATCGAATCGCTGACCTCGGCCGGCGTGCACTTTCGGGTATTCGACCCGCGTTCTCGGGTGCTGGGGATACGCACCAACGTGTTCCGCCGCATGCACCGCAAGATCGTGGTGGTCGATGGCGCGCTGGCTTTCGTCGGCGGTATCAACTACTCCGCCGATCACCTGGCCGATTTTGGCCCCGAGGCCAAGCAGGATTACGCGGTCGAGATCGAAGGCCCGGTGGTCGAAGACATCCACCGCTTCGCGTACTCGGCCATCATCTCCACGGGCATCGGGTGGCGCTGGTTTCAGCGCCGCGTCAAGCCGCTGCCTGAACAGGTCGAGCAGCGACGCGCCGGCAACGCCTCGGCCCGCTTCGTGACGCGCGACAACAACGATCACCGCACCGACATAGAGCGGCACTACCGCACGGCGCTGCGCGCGGCGCGCAAGCGCGTGGTGATTGCCAACGCCTATTTCTTTCCGGGATACCGCTTGCTTCGAGACATTCGCCGGGCGGCCCAACGCGGTGTGACGGTGCAGTTGATCCTGCAGGGTCAACCCGACATGGCCATCGTGAAATTCGGCGCCGAGATGCTGTACGACCACCTGCAGCGCGCAGGCGTCCGGATCTTCGAATACTGCGAGCGGCCCTTGCACGGCAAGGTCGCGCTGGTGGACGACGAATGGGCGACGGTGGGTTCGAGCAACCTCGATCCGCTGAGCCTGTCGCTCAATCTGGAGGCCAACCTGGTCATTCGCGACCGCGCGTTCAATCAGCAGCTGTGCGAACGTCTTGAGAGACTGATCCGGCACAGCTGCAAAGAGGTCGCCGTCAAGGCGCAGCGCCCGCACGGGCTGTGGCACCTGGTGCGCAGCGCGGTGGTGTTCCACTTTCTGAGACGCTTTCCCGCGTGGGCCAACTGGTTGCCGGCGCACACGCCCCGCCTGACCATGCCGCGCGCCCGGCATCCGGCGCAGCAGGCCGCGCCCAAGCTCGAGCACGTCACCGAAAGGACCCATGTCAGCTGACGCGGCGCCACAGCGTGCAAGGGTCAGGCCGCACCCGTGGTGGCCGGCGACCAAACGCCTGTTGACGGCCGCCTTCTTTGTGCTTGTCGCGTCTTTGCTGTTCGTGCTGGCACGCACCATCGAGTGGTCGGCCGTGCTGGCTGCCGTCGGCCGTTATGCGCCGCGCACCGTGCTCATGGCCGCGGCTCTGGCGGCGTGCAGTTTCGTCGTTTATGCCACCTTCGACCTGATCGGCAGGCGCTACACCGGCCATCCGCTGACGCCTCGCCAGGTGATGACCGTCGGCTTCATCAGCTACGTGTTCAACCTCAATCTCGGTTCGCTGGTCGGCGGGTTTGCGTTCCGCTACCGGCTGTATGCCAGATTCGGCCTCGACAACCGCGTCATCACGCAAGTGCTCGGCATCAGCCTGCTGACCAACTGGTTGGGTTACCTGTTGCTGGCCGGCCTGGTGTTCTGCTTCAGTCCGCTGGCCCTACCGGAAAAATGGAAGATCGACAGCCCATCGCTGCCGCTGCTGGGCAGCGCGCTGCTCGGCATGGCGCTGGCCTATGTGCTGACGTGCGTGTGTTCGCGCCGACGCGTCATTCGGCTGCGCTCGTGCGAACAGAGGCTGCCATCGGGCCGCATGGCGCTCTGGCAGCTGGCGGTGTCGAGCACCAATTGGCTGTTGATGGCCGGTGTCGTCTACACGCTGCTGCAGCGGCGCATCGACTACCCCACGGTGCTCGGCGTGCTGCTCATCGGCGCGGTGGCCGGCGTCATTGCGCATGTGCCCGCCGGCCTCGGCGTGCTCGAAGCTGTGTTCGTGAGCTTGTTGTCGCCCCGGTTGCCGAGTGTCGAATTGCTGGCCGCGTTGCTGGCGTACCGGGGCCTCTACTACCTCGGCCCCTTGATCGTCGCGACGCTGATGTTGATCGGGGTGGAACTGCGTTTCAAGAAGTCCGGCGCTGCGGCACCGGCCCGGCGCCGCGTGCCGCGCCATCGGCGGACCCAGCACAAGGTTCAGCCGAAAGCCTGAGCGGCTTCTGCCCGGCGGCAGCACACAGCGCTTCAGCCGGCTTGGCCGTGCGCGACCGCTGTGCGCCCTATGGCGGTCAGCACGGTCTTGTGGATCTGTTGGATGCTCGCCGGCTTGGTGAGATGGGCATCGAAGCCCGCTTCCAGGGCGCGGCGGCGGTCGTCTTCCTGGCCATAGCCGGTGAGGGCGATGAGGAAGGCCGAGCTCGTCTCGGGAGCGGCCCGCAAGGCACGCGCCACGGCATAGCCGTCCATGCCGGGCAGGCCGATGTCGCAGAGCACGACTTCAGGACGCAGACTGCGGGCTTTCGCCAGACCTCCGGCGCCGTCGAAGGCAACCTCCACCTCGTGGCCGATGAGCTGGAGCAGCATTGCCAGGCTCTCGGCTGCGTCGACATGGTCTTCGATCAGCAGGCAACGGCGGGGACGCTGCGGAGCCTCCTGGCGGATCTCTTCGTTCACGGCGGCCTTTCTCCCTGCGTCCAGGGGCCAGCAAAAGACGTCTCCTGCCCGAGGATTCAGATGGGTGCCGGAGACGGGACTCGAACCCGTAAGCCCTCTCGGACGGGAGATTTTAAGTCTCCTGCGTCTGCCATTTCGCCACTCCGGCCGGTGGTGATTCTAGCAGCGGCCGGAGCTCTGACACCGTCGCCCATTTTACGTACCTTGGTACCATGGTACAATCTTTTCTTGGGAGGACCGGAACCATGAGCGCGGAGGGAGACAAGCTGATCGTCGAGCGGGTGCAGACCGGAGTCAGGCTGGAGAAGCGTCTGCTCAAGGTGCTGAAGGCCCTCGCCGAGTACTACGACCTGTCGCTCGGGGACCTGCTGGAGGGGATCATCCTCCACGCCTTCGAGGGGAAGAGCCCGTTCAGCGAGGAGTCGCTGCGGCGGATCGCCGACCTCAAGAAGGTCTACGGGCTCGACCTCGACGCATCCGCCAGCCACCGCCTCACGGAGGCCGCCCATGAATCCTGAGACTGTGCTCTGTGAATCAGCGGCCGGGCTCGCGGACGACGACTTCATCGCCCGCTTCGAGGA